>JAZDIG010000321.1:0-11517 GCA_043805105.1 Candidatus Glassiibacteriota bacterium
GGCCGGAGTTTTTTCTTTTCAAATTCAGCGGGCGGTGTTAATATACTAAAAGGCTGGAACCCGGTTTCCGGGCTATCGTACCGGGAGAGCCGGTCGTCACGATCCGGAGCGGGGATTCGCTGCCATGACCAAGATTATTGCGGTGGCCAATCAGAAAGGCGGAGTGGGCAAAACCACTACGGCAATCAATCTGGCGGCCTCGCTCGCCGTAGCGGAGCGCACTACCCTGCTGGTGGATATCGACCCGCAGTCCAACTGCACCAGCGGCATGGGCGTGGACAAAAACTCGCTCGAAGCGGACATTTACGACGTGGTGATCGGCGGGACGGGATTGGATGAAGTGATCCTTTCCACCCAGATGAAGTACCTCGACCTGGTTCCCGCCAGCCGCGATCTGTTCGGCGCGGAGGTGGAGCTGGTAAACATGGCCGGCCGCGAAGAGCGGTTGAGACGGGCGTTTGCCAACATCAACGGCCGCTACAGCCACGTGATTATCGACTGTCCGCCGTCGCTGGGCATACTGACGCTCAATGCGCTCACCGCGGCCAGTTCGGTGCTGATCCCGATCCAGTGCGAGTATTATGCCCTGGAGGGGCTGAGCCAGTTGATGAGCACGATCAAGCTCGTCTCCAGACGGCTCAACCCCGGCCTGGTGGTCGAGGGGATCCTGATGACCATGTTCGACACCCGGCTGAACCTTGCGCACCAGGTGGTGGAAGAAGCGCGCAAGTATTTCCCCGACCAGGTCTACCGAACCGTAATCCCGCGCAACGTGCGGCTGAGCGAGGCGCCGAGTTTCGGCAAGCCGATAGTGCTCTACGATGCCGTCTCGGTCGGCGCCCGCACCTACATGCAACTGGCTCAGGAACTGATCGAGAATGAGCAAAAAAAGAAGGCTGGGTAGGGGCCTCGGCGCTCTTATCGACGAGGCCGAGGCGGAAGGTGTCACCTTTTCGCTGGAAAAAGCCGGCGCCGGGCCGGAATCCGCTGAACTGAACGTGGCCCTGGCCGACATCGTGCCCAACCGCTATCAGCCGAGGCGGAAGTTCGAGCCGGAGGATACCGAGGAGCTGGCGGCTTCGATCCGCGCGCAGGGCCTCATCCAGCCGATCGTGGTCAACGACAGGGGAGACGGGACATACGAGCTGATCAGCGGTGAAAGACGTCTGCGGGCGGTCGAATCCCTGGGCTGGAAGAGCGTGCCCGCCCTGATCCGGCAGGTAGCCGACTCGAAACTTCTCGAAATGGCCCTCGTTGAAAACCTTCAGCGGGAAGACCTGAATCCGATAGAAGAAGCGAGGGGCTATCAGTCGCTGGCGGATAAGTTTTCTCTGACCCAGGCCCGGATCGCCGAACAGGTGGGTAAAGACCGGGCCACGGTGGCCAATACCATGCGCTTGTTGCGGCTGCCGGAAGTGATCCAGCAGGCGGTGGCCTCGGGCGCGATTTCGGCCGGCCACGCCCGCCAGCTTCTGGCCGTGGAGAGCGAAGCTGAACAGATCGAGCTGGCGCGTAAGGTGATCGACGACGACCTTTCGGTGCGCAGACTCGAAAAGATCGTTCGCGACAGAAAGCTTGCCGCAGTCGAAAGTAAGCCGAAAACCAGGGACGGCGACGGTAAAGACGGGCCCGCCGTCTACATCGCCGAACTCGAGCGCCGGTTCCGCGAGGCGCTCAGCACCAAGGTCCGGATCAGGCAAGCCAGGGACGGTAAAGGCCGGATTGAAATCGAGTACTACTCGCTCGAAGAGTTTGAGCGGCTGATGGAGCTGTTGAAGGTTCCCCCGCTGGGATGAACCCCTATCTCGGGAACGCCTGAGCCGGAGTGGATCGATGAAGTACCTCACGCTGATGATAATCCCGTACCCCGGAGCGGAAGTCCGGAGCATACGGATCAGGCACAGCACTCTCAGGGCGGTGGCCGTGCTGGCGGTCTTGCTTTTCAGTGTTGGACTGGCGGGCGCCATTTACCTGCGGCCGGTTATGCACAAGGCGCGCGAGTACGACCGGCTGCAGGCCGAAAACCAGCTCCTGACGCTGGAGAAGCAGAAGATCAAGGAGCTTTCCGGGAAGATCGAGGATATCGACCGCTTGGTGGAAAAAATCCAGATCGCCCAGGGCGCCAAGCATTCGGGCGTTTCAGCGGAGGATTCCCTGGCCGCCGCGGCGAACAACGAGGCCGCGATGAAGGAAATGTACCCGCTGGCCTCTTCCGGCTCGCGCTACAATCCCACGGAGGCCCAGGATAGCCGGGACAGCAAGATTCCCTACGGTATCCCGGTGGACGAGAAAAGCTATATCAGCCGGCTGTTCAACCCTGACATTTACCATTTCGGGATCGACATCGCGCTCAAGCAGGGAACTCCGGTCAGGACCACGGCGGATGGGGTGGTGACCAATGCGAAGAAGGACGAGGACCTGGGCTTCTACGTGATGATCAAGCACGGCAACGGTTTCAGCACACTTTACGCACATAACAGCCGGCTGGCGGTCAAGACCGGCGACCGGGTGCGACGCGGCGACCTGATCGCCTACAGCGGCAACCTGGGACTGAGCAGCGGGCCGCACCTGCATTACGCGATCTTCGACCAGAACGGGAATCCGATCGATCCCCTACCATATCTCGAACCCTGAACAACGGCAAAGGGACTGACGATGTCTGACAAAATGCCACGGGAAGGTGAAAGGCTGAATACCATTATCGGCCAGGGCACGGTCATAAAAGGCGAGTGTTCGGTGAAAGGAACTGTAAGGGTGGACGGTATTATCGACGGATCGCTGAACGCCTCCGGAGTGGCTATTCTCGGCAAGTCCGGAGAAGTAAAAGGCGACATGCAGGTGGGCAACGCCATTGTCGGCGGCAGGGTGGACGGCAGCGTGCTGGCCGAGGGAAGGCTCGAGCTGCAGACCGGCGCCAAGGTCGAGGGCGACATTACCGCGAAAAAGCTGGTGGTGGAAGAGGGGGTCTTTTTCCAGGGCCATTGCAGCATGGAGAAAAATGAAGACGAAGTCCGGGAAGAAAAGCAAGCGGCGGAAGGTGACCAGCTGGGACTGGCGATAAAGAAAGAAGCCTCTCACACCAAGAAGATCGAGGTGGAAGAAGCCAAGAGCGGCGATTCGGACGGAGACATCACCTTCCACGGCGAAAGGGCTTAAGTCCTCACCAACTGACGTTCCTCCTCGGCAAGACGGGCGGCATGAGCCAGAACCTTGGCCTGCTCGAGTTCCCCGGCCAGGCTCCACTTTTCCTTGCCCTTGACCCCGCCCGTATCCAGCTTCGACCTGAGCAGGGTCACCCTCTCCTCCGCCTCCACCCGGTCGATATTGTCGGCCGGCACGGCCTGATCCGCCAGCAGGATCAGGTTGTTGTCCTTCACCTGCAGAAATCCGCCGACAACGGCGAAGAATTTTTTCTCCGTTCCGACCGTAATTTTCAGCACGCCCCGGCCCAGGGCCGCCATCAGAGGGGCGTGTTTGCTCAGAATGCCGAGCTGGCCGTTGGCGGCCGGAGCCACCACCGAACGCACCTCTCCCTCGAAGATTACCTTTTCCTGAGTGATAAGCCTGGTTTTAATCGGTTCGTGCATTCCGTCATACTCTCCCGGCTGTCATACCTTTTTCTTATATTCCTCGAAACGCTCGAGCACCTCGTTGATTCCACCCGCCATATAGAAAAGCTGCTCGGGAATGTGATCATATTCACCGGCTACCAGCCCTTTGAAGCTCTGGATGTTGTCTTTCAGGGGCACGTAGACGCCCGCCCGGCCGGTGAACTGTTCGGCCACGTGGAACGGCTGGCTGAGGAATTTCTGGATACGCCGCGCCCGGCCGACGATCTCCTTGTCCTCTTCGCTCAGCTCGTCCATGCCCAGGATAGCGATGATGTCCTGCAGGTCTTTGTAGCGCTGGAGGATTTCCTGAACGCTTCGGGCCACCCCGTAATGTTCTTCGCCGATTATGTTGGCGTCCATGATCCGGCTGGTGGAATCCAGCGGATCGACGGCCGGGTAAATCCCCAGCTCGACGATCTGCCGGCTGAGCACGGTGGTGGCGTCCAGGTGGCTGAACGTGGTGGCCGGCGCCGGGTCGGTCAGGTCGTCGGCCGGGACGTAGATCGCCTGCACGGAAGTGATCGAGCCGTTGCGGGTGGAAGTGATCCGCTCCTGCAGCTCGCCCATCTCAGTGCCCAGGGTGGGCTGGTAGCCCACGGCCGAGGGCATGCGGCCCAGGAGCGCCGAAACTTCCGAGCCGGCCTGGGTGAAACGGAAGATGTTGTCGATGAACAGCAGCACGTCCTGGTGCTGTTCGTCGCGGAAATATTCGGCCATGGTCAGCGCGGTCAGGCCCACTCGGAGACGGGCGCCGGGCGGCTCGTTCATTTGGCCGTAAACCATGCAGGTCTTGTCGATGACGCCCGATTCCTGCATCTCCAGCCATAGGTCGTTGCCCTCGCGGGTACGCTCGCCCACGCCGCCGAACACCGAAAAGCCGCCGTGCTGTCTGGCGATGTTATTGATCAGCTCCATGATTACCACGGTCTTGCCCACGCCGGCGCCGCCGAACAGTCCGATCTTCCCGCCCTTCACGTAGGTTTCCAGCAGGTCGATCACCTTGATCCCGGTTTCGAAAATCTCGGTGCTCGGCGTCAGGTCGACGAATAACGGCGCTTCGCGGTGGATCGGGTAGCGCTTTTCGGTTTCCACCGGCGCTTTGGTGTCGATGGTTTCGCCGAGGATGTTGAACAGCCGGCCCAGGCACTCCTTGCCCACCGGCACCTTGATCGTTTCGCCGGTGTCGATCACTTTCATCCCGCGCACTACGCCGTCCGTGCTGCTCATGCTCACCGCGCGCACCATGTTACGGCCCAGATGCTGCTGCACCTCCGCGACCAGACGCTGGCCAATCGTGCCCCTTTCGTCTTCGAGCACGAGCGCGGTGTAGATTTCCGGTACTTTGTCCGGATCGAACTCTACGTCGATCACCGGACCGATAACCTGTACCACTTTTCCCGTGTTCATGGCACGCCTCGCCTCTTTCTAAAGTATCTTTCCTTCAATTTCGATTTTTTTCAGATCAAGCCTGGGCATCCGACCCGCCCACGATCTCGGACAGTTCGCGGGTGATCTGGGCCTGGCGCTCGCGGTTGAAATTGCGGGTGAGGAAAGTGGTCATTTCATCCGCATTGTCCGTGGCCTGTTTCATCGCCCTGCGCCTCGAAGCCTGCTCGCTGGCGATGTTTTCCGCAATCATCCGGTAAACCGTGCTCTGGGCGAACAGCGGCAGGAGCGTATCGACAATCTCCGCCGCGGAGGGCTCGAAAATGAAAGCGGTTTCCCGCACTTCCCGCCCCGGGGCGGTGGGTACGGAAATAGGCAGGAGCTGTTCGGTGACCAATTCCTGGCGGCCGGAAGAAATGTACCGGTAATAAACCACTTCCACCCGGTCGACCGCCCCGCTCAGGAAACGCTCCATCAGCAGGCCGGCAAGCTCGCGGGTTTCCCCGCTCGTGCAGGTTTCGTTCACCGTAATGTTGGAATATTCCAGCGGGATTCCCTGGTGGCGGAAAAAGGAGAGTCCCTTCTTGCCGATTCCGAACAGGGTGGTCTCGATCTCCCGGGATTGGTATTCCCGGTAGTGCTGGCGGGCCAGCCGGCTGATGTTGATGTTGAACGCTCCACACAGCCCGCGATTGGAAGTGACGAACGCGACCGCTGCTTTGCGCACCGGTTCCCGCCGGGCCATCAGCGGGTGATTCATCGCCTCCGGGCTGGTGGCGAGCTGGCGCAGCACCTCGACCATCGACAGGGAGTAAGGCCGCGAGGCCAACACCACGTTCTGCCACTTCTTCATCTTGGAAGTCGCCACCATTTCCATGGTGCGGGTGATCTTGCGGGTTTTGCCGACCGCGGTGATCCGGTCTTTTATGTCACGCAGTTTCGCCATGATCCGCCGTTATTTCTGAATTTCCATCCGGAAAGTTTCGCAGAACTCTTCGATAGCCTTGACCAGGGCTTTTTCGACATCCGGAGACAAGGCTTTCTCCTCCCGCACCCGGTTCAGTATATCTGCACTCTTGGTGCGCATGGTTTCGAGGAATTCGGCTTCGAAGCGCTTGACCTGTTCCACCGGAAAATCGTCCAGGTAGCCTTTAGTGCCGGAGAAAATCAGCACCACCTGTTCCTCCACTGGCATGGGCTTGTACTGCGGCTGCTTGAGGATTTCCACCAGGCGCTCGCCGCGGGCAAGCTGCTGCTGAGTGGCCTTGTCCAGGTCGCTGCCGAACTGAGAAAACGCTTCCAGCTCGCGGTACTGGGCGAGGTCGAGCCGGAGGCTGCCGGCCACTTTTTTCATCGCCTTGTTCTGAGCGTTTCCGCCCACGCGGCTTACCGAAATGCCCACGTTAATCGCCGGACGCACGCCGGAGTAAAAGAGGTTCGGCTCGAGATATATCTGCCCATCGGTGATCGAAATCACGTTGGTGGGAATATAAGCCGAAACGTCGCCCGCCTGGGTCTCGATAATCGGCAGGGCGGTGAGGCTGCCGCCGCCCTCGGCCTCGCTCAGCTTGGCTGCCCTTTCCAGCAGGCGCGAATGCAGGTAGAATACATCGCCGGGGTAGGCCTCGCGTCCAGGGGGCCGGCGCAGCAGTAGACTAAGCTGACGGTAGGCGGTGGCCTGCTTGCTCAGGTCGTCGTATATACAAAGCGTGTCGTGGATCTTGTAGCGGCCTTCCTTGTCGTACATGAACTCCTCGGCCATGGCGCATCCGGAGTAGGGGGCGATGTACTGCAACGGAGCCGGATCGTTAGCGGAGGCGATCACCACGATAGTGTATTCCATGGCGCCGTGCTGATGCAGCCTTTCGACCACGGCGGCCACGCTGGACGCTTTCTGGCCGATGGCGACGTAAACACAGATCACGCCCTGGCCTTTCTGGTTGATGATGGCATCCACGGCGATAGCGGTCTTGCCGGGGCCCCGGTCGCCGATAATCAGCTCGCGCTGGCCCCGGCCGATCGGGATCATCGAATCCACGGCCTTGAGGCCGGTCTGCAGCGGCTGTTTTACCGGCTGGCGGCTGACCACGCCCGGCGCCTTGAACTCGATCTTACGAGTGCGATCGCTCTTGATCGGCCCTTTGCCGTCCATGGGCTGGCCCAGGGGATTGACCACCCGGCTGATAAGTGCCTCGCCGGCCGGCACTTCCAGCACGCGGCCGGTGCGCTTTACCTCGTCACCCTCGCGGATGTGCAGGTAATCGCCCAGGATCACCGAACCGATGTTGTTTTCCTCGAGGTTCAGGGCCAGCCCGTAAATGTCCTTGCCGAAATCGAGCATCTCCCCGGCCATGCAGTTGGTAAGGCCGTAGATTCGAGCGATCCCGTCGCCGACCTCGAGGACGTTCCCTACCTCCTCAACGTCCAGTTCGCCTTCGAATTGCTTTATCTCGTTGAGGAGGATGGAGCTTATTTCTTCTGATTGGATTTTTTTCATAACCGGCTCCACTCCTTAAATTTTCGCCTTCAACATCTGTTCGGACAGTCTCTGCATTCTCCGGCGTAGGCTGCCGTCGTAGACAACGTCGCCGATCCGGCAGACCATGCCGCCCAGAAGATTGCGGTCCACGGAAGCCCGGAGAACGATCTTGCGCTTCAGTTGTCCGGCCAGCTTGTCGGTCAGTGACCGGCACTCCGTCTCGGACAGCTCGACCGCACTGTGCACCAGCACCTCGATCCGGTTGTAGTACCGGTCCAGCTCGAGATGATAGGAGGCACAAATACCTTCGAGCTGATCCTGGCGGCGTTTACTGCAGAGCACCAGGACGAACTTGAGGAACTGGTCGCTCACCCGGCCGGCCAGGACTTTTTTGAGCGAAGTAATTCGCTTTTCCATGCTCAGCGACGGAGCCGATAAGAAGTTGCGAATACTCCGGTCGGCGCGCACGAGGGCGGTGAACGCATTCAGCTCCCCGGCCAATTCGTCCAGCCGGTCGGTCTGTTTGGCGAGCTGGAACAGCGCCTTGGCGTATTCCCTGGCAACCGTGGAGGTAATCATTTAACCTTCGCGTCGATTTCGTTGATCGCCTGCTCGATGAACGAGCGGTGATCGCTCTCTTCGAGAGTTCTCTGAATGAGCTGTTCGGCGGCCCGCAGGCTGATTATTACCACGTGCTCGCGGATTTCCGCGACCGCCTGTTCGCGTTCGCGGATGATTTCCGCCTTGGCTTTTTCAGTTATGTCCCGGGCTTCGCCGCGCGCCTTGTACACGATTTCATCGGCGATTTTTCCCGCCCGGATCTTACCCTGTTCGATCAGCTTGTTGACCTCATCCATGGCATCGGAGAGCTGCTTTTTGTGCTGGGCCAGCAGCTCCTCGGCCTGGGCCTTGCTCTTTTCCGCAGACTCGAACATCTGCCTGAGGTTTTCCTCACGGCGGTCCACAGCCGCCAGGATCGGCCCCCAGACGAATTTCTTCAACAACAGAAGAAGAATGATAAACGTCGCCAGGGTCCAGAAAATCAGGCCGGGATTTACGTCCAGCAGGCTGGTTTGTGCCATAATTCAATCACCGTCCTTTGTCGGCCGGGAGTAACCGGGTTACTTCGTGGCCAGCATGATGCAGATCACCAGCCCGAAAAAGCCGATACCTTCGATCAGCGCCGCGGCAATAATCATCGCCGTACGGATGTCCCCGCTGGCTTCAGGCTGACGGGCCATGCCCTCCAGGGCGCTGCCGGCCAGACGGCCGATACCGTAACCTGCGCCGATAACTGCGAGACCGGCACCGATGCCGGCGGCCAGATGAGCGAGCAAACCTTCCATCGGAGTCCTCCTTGAGGATGCTGGTAAAACCGGAATTAAGTTTACCTTCTCTTCGACTCAGTGTTCGGGATGTACGGCCATGTTGACGAAAATTATCGAAAGCAGGGTGAAAATAAACGCCTGCAGGAAAGCCACGAACAACTCGAGTACATAAATGAACAGGGCGAACAGGATCGAGGGCAGGGCCACCATGTAACTGTGGAAGATGAAGATCATGCCGATAAAGGTGAAAATCACGATGTGGCCCGCGATCATGTTGGCAAAAAGTCGGATGGTGAGGGCGAAGCTTTTGATCACGATCCCGAACACCTCGATGGGAAACAGCAGCGGAATCAAGAGCAACGGCATTCCGCTGGGCACGAGGTGTTTCCAGTACTTGAGCGGTCCCTGTTCGATCATGCCCATCACGATGATCGAAAACAGGGTGGTTCCGGCCAGGGCGGCGCAGACCGCCAGGTTGGCGGTGGCAGTGGCCAGCCCCGGGAATTCGACAGCTCCAACCGAAAAGTGGGGAATCGGGATCAGCCCCAGCAGGTTGCAGAACAGGATGAAAAAGAACTGAGTCAGGAAAAGCGGCAGGTACTTGCGGCCTCTCTTTTCGCCCATTACGGGGAACACCATCTCGCTGCGCACGTAAATTACGAACGGTTCGAGGAAATTCAGGTAGCGGCCCTTGGTATTGCCGGCGGTCTGCTTGCCGGCCAGCAGCTTGAAGAGGAGGAAAAGCAGGGCGGCTGCGATCCAGATGTTGATCGTGACTTTGGTGATCGAGAGGTCGAGCCATTGGAGACCGAACGGGTGCCAGCCGATGGGCACGACCACGCTGTCGTAGTTGTGCTCGATCAATTCCTGCATGATCGCGCCGGCGCCCTCGGCGCCATGAGCGGCCGCTTCACCGGCGGCGTGCGGCTCATTGGCTGCGGCTAAGAGGAGGTCTGCCATTCATTCGGTTCCGTTTCGCCTGGTTTCGACCCCGGGACCCTTGAGCAGCGGCAGGAGGTAGACGTGCTCGAGTCCCATGAAGATGACGTAGCTCACGACGCACGAGCCGACGAAAATCCCGGCCGGCAGATCGAATAAACCGAGTCCGATTGCCACGGCCGTCAGCGCAGTCATCAGCCGCACGGCCATCCCGCCCAGGAGCAATCTGATGAAGCGCCCCGGGTCGGCATGCCTGGTTCCGGCCAGCAGAAAAAATCCCGCCAGCGAAAGGGCGAAGCTGATCGATGCGCCATAACCGGCCGCCAGCCTGGAAAGGCTGTCCAGATTCGGAATCAGCCAGGCTGCGGCCAGGAGAAATACATACAATGACGCGGAAAAAAGCAGGAATTTCTTCTGGGCTGAAATACCGCGCTCCGGATTCTTCCGCGTTAGATAAAAGCCAAGTCGATTCAACCGGTGACTGACCAGCCGGCCGGACAGTCCGCACCAGTCAGCCCGGCCCTTTGCCCTTTTCGCTCCGGCTCAGCCGCGACAGGGTCCTGAACAGGCTGTAGAACCCGCCCACAAAACCCAGCGCTGCCCCGGCGATCATCAACCACGGCTCGGTGCCGAACATGCGGTCCAGGTACCGGCCGATGAAGATGAAGACCAGGAGGAAAAGAGCCAGCTCGAGACCGATACTGAGATAAGGGCCGATCTTGCCCAGGGTGCTTACTGGCCCCTCGTTGTGCTTTAAGTCTGGCTTCACAGAGTATTGATTGTAGCATAGAAAAAGGAAAAAATCAAAAGAAAAATCCGGAAAACCTCCATTTCAAGCCATCTCTGTGAATTGCGCCGGGCTGCATTTCAAGGCCTTAAGCGTGCCCCCGGCCGCTCGATTGCCAGGATACCGGATTATATCCAGATAGCAGCGGAACGCCGGCTTTCGGGCGGGGGAGGGAAGAGCGGTAAGATTAGGATCACGGATGGAACCAAACAGGCCGGCAGGATGAAAAATCATTGCCAGGGAGACTTGAAATGAGTATAGTTCTTATTATTAAATGGATATAATTGTCCACTTTAAAGGCAGGCTGACTTGATAGTCGACAGAGACAAGCTGGACCGGGCGGTAGATTTTATCGGCAGATTGCGGAAAAACGATTGCAGCGGCAGCCACGAGGAACAGATTATCGAACAGGCCTTCGAGATCGAGAAGGCCAATTTTTATGTGTCATCGGCCGAAATGGCGGAATGCCTCAGGCAAGCTGAACGGGTACTGGAATTTCGTAACCACGTCGCGGCCGGCCTGCACGCGGAAGTGGAGAAAAACCTGCGTTTTCTCCTGAGCGCCGACAAGCTCTGGCAGCCCTCCCGGCGGGAACAGGGACCCGCGGATGGGCTTCCGGATTTCGCCAGCCCAGACTGGCAGGAAAAGATCCACCGGATCCAGGATTACGCCCGGGCCGTCCCCGATTCGTTTTTCATCGTGCTGATCGGCAACATGGTGACCGAGGAGGCGCTGCCCAACTACAAGACCGTCCTGGACAAAATCGCCGCTACCGGGAACCTGACCGGCGCCGACACCAGTCCCTGGGCCAGATGGTCCTGCGGCTGGACCGCCGAGGAGGATCGCCACGGCAACGTCCTGCGGGATTACCTGACCTATACCGGCAAGGCCGACATGGTGGCGGTGGACCGCAGCATCCACTCCCTGCTGTGCAACGGTTTCGACCCGCGGATCGGCTGGGACCCTTACAAGCTGTTTATCTACACG
>JAZDIG010000322.1:0-5631 GCA_043805105.1 Candidatus Glassiibacteriota bacterium
AGGACGGTACTGCTGAATTACTGAACCGGAGCGCTCGATAATACGGGCGGTCCGGTTTTTTATTTGTGGACCGGGCAGTCGCAGGGATAATTCTCCTTGAGCCGTCCGCCGGGCAATCTTTATATTGTTAATAGCAGTGTATCTGCGAATAAAATCGCGGTCGCAAAAAACACTTACGCCTGAATGACGCCCGGAGCAAGGCAGGCCCATGCCCAAAGTGGACATAAATTCGATAACCGAACAGGCGGCGGCTGGAAAGTTTCACCCCGTCTATTTCCTGCACGGGGATGAATCGTTCCTCACCCGTCAGGCGGTGGAGGCGATAACCGATAAGGCCGTGGACCGGGCCACCGCGGATTTCAATTTCGAACGCTTCCACGGGCCGGAAATCGACCCCGGCGGCGTGCTCAACTCGCTGGCCACTCCGCCCATGATGGCCGCGCGCCGCGTGGTGCTGGTCCGGGACTTCGACCGGGCGGCCACCCAGGCCAAGGAGCTATTGGCCGGCTATGCGGCCAGGCCCAACCTCAGTTCGGTGCTGGTGCTGGCCTGCGCGGAAAGGGTGAAAATAGACGCCCGCCGCAACAGTCCTAAATGGGCGGCCACCCTGCAGGAACATGCCGCCACCGCCTGTTTCTGGCCGCTGCGGGAGCCGGAGCTGATCCGCTGGATCACCGGCGCGGCCCGACTGCAGGGCAAATCGCTGTCCGCCGCGGTCGCCCACGACCTTTATGCCCGCAGCGGGGACGATCTGGCCCGGCTGGCCGATGAGGTGGACAAGCTCTGCTTGTTTGTCGGCGGATGTGATGAAATAACCGGCGAGGACGTGCGGCGGATGACCGGGATCGAGATCGGTGGAACCGTGTTCGACTGGGTGGACGCGCTGGCCGCCGGCAAAACGCTCAAGGCCGGGTACGTGGCCGGCTGCCTGGCCTCCAGGGGGGAATCGGCCGTAGGGGCGATCGCCGCCGCCGCCGGCCATTTCACCCGGGTGGCGCGAATTTGCCGGCTGCGGGAAGCCGGCCTGAGCGACGAGCGGATCAAAAAGGAGCTGGGGCTGAGTTACTGGCGCGAGGATTCGCTCAGGGAGCTGTTCGCTCAGGCCCGGCGCTATTCTCCGGTTCAGCTCGAACGAGCTTTCGAGCTTTTGCTCGAAACCGATATCGGCCTCAAGAGCTCCAGTCTCCCGGACCGGCTCCTGCTGGAAGCTCTCGCCTTCCGTTTCGGCGCGGCGGTCCCTAAATGACTCCCTCCGGGAAAAAATCTCTGCGTGGTCCGGGCTTGTTCCTGCCGGCCCTGCTTATTCTGGCCGCGGCCTTTCCGGCGTCCGGCCAGCAGATGGTGGAGGTGGCCGAACGCCAGGCCGGGGCCGGGCTGACCGAGGATGCCCGGACAATCATCGAGGGGGCGCTCGCCACTCTGGCTCCCGCCTCCCGCGACCGGGCTCTGTTCCTGCAGGCAGCCCTCACCGCTCTCGGCGATTCCGCCGCCCCCCGGCTCGAACGCTGCGAAGCGGCGAGCGGATCGGCAAGCCTGAAAAACAAGACCCGCGAGCGGCTGGGAGACCTGGCCTACACCGCCGGCCGCTACGATGACGCCCTCGCCTGGTGGCGCAAAGCCCTGGTTGCAGTGGAAAACCCGGCTGAAAGCCAGCGACTGAGTGTCAAGGTCGCCCGCGCCGAAATCCGCTCCTCCAGGTTCGGCGGGGCGGTATCCGCGCTGAACGAAGCCCGAGCCCCGGCCGGGACGGCTCCCGGCCTCGTCAGCTTTTACAGCGGCCTGGCCCTGGAAAAAAGCGGCAAAACCAACGAAGCCGCCCGGGCTTTCACTTCGGCCTACACCCAGGCTGGAAGTCCTTACGCCGTGGCCGCCCTCTACTATCTCGACCGCCTTTACGGCGCCGGCGGCAGCCGCAACGCCGCCGACTGGCGCGACCGCTGGGCCGCCTCCAGCCGGGGCACGATCTTCGAGTCCGCTGCTTCTAAGCCCGAAGCCGTCACTTCCGCCGGCTGGACTATCCAGCTCGGCGCTTTCAGCTCCAGCGACCGGGCCCGCTCCCTGGCCGCCCGCCTCAGCCGTCTCGGCCTGTCCCCCAAGGTCCTGCCGCCCGGCCGCGACGGCCTCTACCGGGTCAGGATCGAAGGGATCGGGACGAAAGAAGAATTGAACAAAATCGTGGCTGTCCTCAAAAAAAACCGGATCGATTACAACCTGACCGCTCCCGGAGGTTGACACTCCGATGCCTGCCGAAACCCCGCTGATGGAGCAGTATCTCCGGATCAAGGCCGAACACCAGGATGAAATCCTCCTGTTCCGCATGGGGGATTTCTACGAAATGTTCTGCGAGGATGCCCGGATCGGGGCCAAAGTGCTGGGCGTGACCCTCACCAGCCGCAATAACGGCGCCGCGGGCCGGGTGCCCCTGGCCGGGGTGCCGGTCAAGGCCGTGGACGGTTATATCGCCAAGCTGGTGCGCGCCGGCTACAAAGTGGCGGTCTGCGAACAGATCGAGGACCCCAGGAAAGCCAAGGTGTTGGTCAAGCGGGCGGTCACGGAAGTGCTCACCCCGGGCACGGTGCTGAAAGAAAACCTGCTCGAAGCCGGCCAGAACAACTTTATCGCCGCGCTGCACCCGGCCGGAGGCGATATGGTGAGCCTGGCCTGGCTGGACCTTTCGACCGGCGAGTTCTTCGTGTCCGGTTGCCGGATCGACCTGCTGGCCGACGAGCTGAGGCGGATCGGGCCGAAAGAGGTGCTGCTGCAGGGCGCCGGCGGCCTGCCGGAGCCGCCGCGCGGTTCCGGCGTGCTGCCGGTCTACGATGCCCTGGGGCCCCGGCCGGACAAATCCTGCCATTTCACCTTCCTGGAAGACTGGCGCTTCGACCGCGAAGGCTGCCGGAAGGCGCTCCTGAAGCATTTCGAGGTAGCCACGTTCAACGGCTTCGGGATCGAGGACGACCACCCCGCCCTGGTCGCCGCCGGCGTGATCCTCGGTTACATCGAACGGATGCAGCCGGCCGGGCTGGCCCACGTACGCAAGCTCACGCCCTTCCACCCGGACCGGGTCATGCTGCTCGACCGGTCGACCGCCGATAACCTCGAGCTGGTAACTAATTTCAGCGGCGGTGCTTCCGGCACCCTGCTGGAAGTGCTCGACTGCACCCGCACCGCCATGGGCGCCCGGGCCTTACGGCGCTGGGTCCTGGAGCCGCTGTTGGACCTCGAGGCCATCCGCGCCCGCCACGACGTGGTCGGGGCCTTCGTGGCCGACTCCAGGCTCCGGCGCAGCCTGAGAGAGCTGCTGGACGAAGTGTCCGACATCCAGCGGCTCACCTCCCGGATCAGTTCCCAGCGCGCCTCCCCGCGCGACGTCGCCGCCCTCGGCCGCTCCCTGGCCCAGCTCCCGGAAATAAGGACTCTGCTCGAGGGTTCCGGGAGCGCTGTGCTGAAAAAAGAAAGCGGGGCGATCGGCGAGTTCGGCGAACCGGTCGGGATGATCGCCAGGGCCCTGGTGGACGACCCGCCGCCGCTGCTTACCGATGGCGGCGTAATCCGCGAGGGCTACAACGCCCAGCTCGACGAGCTGCGCGGCCTGGTTTCCGAGGGCAAAAACTGGATCGCCAGGATCGAAACCGCCGAGCGGCAGAGGACCGGGATCGGCAACCTCAAGGTCAAATACAACAAGGTGTTCGGCTATTTTATCGAGGTCACCAAAAGTTACCTCCACCTGGTCCCGGAAGACTACATCCGCAAGCAGACTATTTCCACCGGCGAACGCTACATCACCCCGGAGCTCAAGGAATACGAGGAAAAGGTGCTGGGCGCCGAGGAGAAGATCGCCGGGCTGGAATACGACCTGTTCTGCGCCCTGCGCGAATACCTGGCCACTTTCAGCGGCCCGCTCCTGGAGACCGCCGAGCGGATCGGCAGCCTGGACGTGACTTCCACCCTGGCCGAGGTGGCCGCGGACAACGGCTACGTGCGGCCCGAAATGACCGACGGCGGCCGGATCGCGATCTCCGACGGCCGCCACCCGGTGGTCGAACGGATGGTGCTCGAAAAGAGCTTCGTCCCCAATGACATCGAGCTGGACAACGAAAACGAGCAGATCGCGATCCTCACCGGCCCCAACATGGCCGGCAAGTCCACTGTGCTGCGCCAGGTGGGGCTGATCTGCCTGATGGCCCAGATGGGCGGTTTCGTCCCGGCCGGCCGGGCCCAGCTCTGCCTGGTGGACCGCATCTTCACCCGCGTGGGCGCCAGCGACAACCTGGCCCGCGGCCAGAGCACGTTCATGGTGGAGATGAACGAAACCGCCAACATCCTCAACAACGCCACCCCGCGTAGCCTGATCCTGCTGGACGAGATCGGCCGGGGCACCAGCACTTTCGACGGCCTGTCGATCGCCTGGGCCGTGACCGAATTCATCCACGAACACCCGCAGTGTTCGGCCAAGACTATTTTCGCCACCCATTACCACGAGCTGACCGAGCTGGAGGCGCTCCTGCCGCGGGTGCGCAATTACAACGTACTGGTTAAGGAATACGGCGAAAAGATCGTCTTCCTGCACAAAATCCAGCGCGGCAGCAGTGACCGCAGCTACGGCATCCAGGTGGCCCGGCTGGCCGGCATTCCCAGGGAGGTGATCGAACGGGCGCGGGAGGTGCTGGCCAACCTGGAAAGCGGCGAATTCACCCCGGAGCACATCCCCACTATCGCCCGGGGCCAACATGCGCCGGGTCTGCACTTCGAGCGCGACCAGCTTTCGCTGTTCAGCCAGACCAGACCGCACCCGGTGGTGAAGGAGCTGGAAGGGATCGAACCGGACAAACTGAGCCCTCTGGAGGCTCTTAACCTCTTATACGAGCTGAAGAAGAAGCTATGAGCGGAACGTACAGGATTACGGTGGAGGGCGATTTTTCGAGCGCCCACGAGCTGCGGGACTACGAGGGCAAGTGTTCGAGCCTGCACGGCCACAACTGGAAGGTGCAGCTTACGGTGCGCGCCCTCCGGGTGGACGAGCGCGGGATCACGATCGACTTCGGCCAGCTCAAGCGCCTCCTGGCCGAGCTTATCGGCCGCTACGACCACGTCCATCTCAACCAGACCCCGCCTTTCGACAAGCTGAACCCCACCGCCGAAAATATCGCCCGGACTCTCTACCAGGCCGCCCGGGAAGAGCTGCCCGAGGGAGTGGAGGTAGACAAGGTCGTGATCTGGGAGAGCGACAAGAACCGGGTGGAGTACGGGGAGGGGTGATTACCTTTGGAGGGAATATATGAATAATCAAAAAGAACCACTTAAAATTAGTGAGATAAATACAGCCTTGATTAAATTTATAAAAATAATGTTGCGAGGATTAGGGAAATATATAACGCTGCCAAAACCAATATCTTACAATCTTCGAAAGAGTCTCAATTTTGCAGAAGATCCTCCTCCTGATCCTAAAACACAGAAATATTCTTGGAAATACAAATTTAAATTTAAAGAATGGGGCTATGTCGATGATTCCGGTACATACTATATTTTGTGGTCTGATAATCTACCTTGGGTGTTTTTAATTAGAGACTTCACAAGCACTGGTTTCACGCTTACAGATTGCTGAACTAAGCGGTAAAAGAGTTTGCCCCT
>JAZDIG010000323.1:0-21070 GCA_043805105.1 Candidatus Glassiibacteriota bacterium
CAGCGCCTGGCCCTTTTTGACCCGGTCGCCTTCCTGCACGTGGACTTTCTTCACCTGCCCCATCATCCGGGTGGCGATGTTGGCCCGGTCGTAAGGCTCGACCGTGCCCACGGCGGTCGTAAACAGAGGAAAGGCGGCCTGCTGGACCTGGACCACCGAGGCCTGGACGGTTTCGGCCTGTGGGGAATTTTCCCCGGTATCGCCGCTGCCGCAGCCGGCAACCGCCAGCAGCGCAAGGACCAGTGCGAACGAAAGTGACAGAACTTTAAGATTCATTTTCGACTCCTCGATCCGTACCATGATTGAAATGATTTTCAGTTTAACGGGTAGCCGCCGGTCACCATAGAAAGCCGGGCCAGCGCAACGTTATAATCGTAGAGGGCCTTGACCAGGGCCAGGCGGCTGCCGGTCGCGGCCAGTTCGGTGTCCAATAGATCGGTGATCGTCGCCAGGCCCTCCTCGTACTGGTTCTCCAGGATGCGCAGGCTTTCATCGGCCTGCTGCCTGGCTTCCCGGGCGACTGCGATCATTTTTCCGGCGGCGCGGGCATCCAGCCAGGCCTCCTTGACCTCCACCTCCAGCCGGTGGCGGGCCAGGGCGGCCTCCCAGGCTGCCTTTTCTTTCAGCGCTTGCGCGCTTTTTATCCTGCCGATGTTGCCGAACCCATCGAAGATCCGCCAGTCGAGCGAGACACCCACCATCCAGTTGTTCCCATCCCCGGCGAAAGCACCCGCGCCGTCCCGTTCGTACTGGAAGAAACCGTTGAGGCTGGGGATCACTTCGCCCCGGGCCGACCGCGCACCGAAGTCGGCGGCCCTGGCCGCCTCCCCGGCTGCGGCCAGGGCGGGCTGGTGGGCCAGGGCGTAAGCGGTGAGCGAATCGAGGGCGGAGTCGAAAGCCGCCTCCTGAAGTTCATCGGACGGCAACAGAAACTGATCGCTTCTCCAACCGGCGGCAAGCTTCAGGTTCTCCACCATCACTTCCACCAGGTTCTCCGCCCTGATTTTCTGCTGCGCCAGCTCGCTCACCCGTACACCGGCCTTGAGCTGGTCGGCGCGGGTGACCTGGCCCTCTTCGAGCATCTGTTCGGCCTGGTGCTCGTGGCTGTCTGCGGCTTTCTGCGCGGCCTCGATCACCTCCAGGTTTGCGCGGGCCAGGATCACCGAATAGTAGGCCTGCTTTATCCCGAACAGGGTGGCGTCCCGGGTCGCCTCGGCTCCGTGGCCGGCCGCGCTGGCATAAGCGGAGGCCATCCTGCGGCCGTAGAGACTCCTGCCCCCGTTGAAAATCGGCTGTTCCACCACCACGCGGGTGGCGTAATTGGTGAGCGCCGAGGGTTGGTTGAGGGCGGGGATGGAAAAATCGTTCTGGCTGAAAACGCCCTGGCGCAGCTTGCTGCCGAAAGCGAAGACCGGGTCGTTGCCCCGGCTGAACACCTCGCTGAGGGTCAGGTGCGGGAAAAAGCCGGCCAGGCTGGCCAGCTCCTGAGCGCGGGCGCTTTGCGCCTCGCTCTGTGCGGCCCGTATCTGCGGGCTTTCGGCCAGGGCATGGTCGATCACCTCGGCCAGCGATACCTGCAGCGTATCGACCGCTGCCGCAACCCCGGCCGGACTGGTTGCGAAGACCATAGTTGCAGCCAGAACCGCCAGTGGCTCAGATAAAAGTTTTTTCCAGGATAAGGACATTCCTCCTCCTAAGTGCCCAGAAATTGATGAGCAGAATGTAAGTCATTTTTGATGATTGAAGTTGCCTGGTTTCAAATCCCCCCTGGCCCCCCTTTGTTAAAGGGGGGAAGCCGCCTCCCCCTTTGGAAAAGGGGGATTGAGGGGGATTTATCACACTTAACAGCCAAAATTTTTCGAATAAGACATTGACGATTTTTGCTAATAAATACAGGGTCAGGACTGAGCCTTTTGGGCGATACCCAGCTTGGCGAGGATGTCCTCCATCAGGCACCACTTCGTGAAAGCCGACTGCAGGAGGTTGGCGCCCACGAAAGCGGTGAAGAAGTACCAGTAGGAGTGGACCCAGGCGCCCAGCGCGAGCGAGACCAGCACGAGCGACCCGGCGATCGCCCTGATGATTCTCTCCATCTTCATTTTGTATGTTCCTTACGGTTGCGAGTTAAAGAGTTGAAATCGCGGTTCACTGTCCGGCGATCAGGCTGTCG
The DNA here is from genome assembly GCA_043805105.1 of Candidatus Glassiibacteriota bacterium. Taxonomy (GTDB): domain Bacteria; phylum Gemmatimonadota; class Glassbacteria; order GWA2-58-10; family GWA2-58-10; genus JAZDIG01. Next base: position 2,171 of record JAZDIG010000323.1, read on the forward strand.
AGCCTGCGGGTGAGTTCGGTTTCCGGGACCAGGCCCACCACCCGGTCCATCAGCTTGCCGTCTTTGAAAAACAGCACGGTGGGGATGCCCTGGATGCCGAATCGCATGGCGAGCATGGGCGCCTGGTCGACATTGAACTTGCCGACCGTGGCCTTGCCCTGGTACTGCCGGGCCACGGCTTCCACCCTGGGGCTCAGGATCTGGCAGGGGGCGCACCAGTCTGCGTAGAAATCCACCATCACCGGCTGTCCGGCAGCGCCGATTTCGCTGTCGAAATTGGTATCGGTGAGGACTTTGACTGTGCTCATGAGATTCTCCTTGCGGAAAGTTGATGTATGATAAACAGAAAAAGTGAAATCAGAATTTGGCAGACTATATATCAAAATGGATGCCAGGGAGAACCGGAAAAGGCTGAGGTGATATAAGCCTTTAAAAATAAAGAGGATAGGGAAGAATAGAGATTAGAGGGTAAGCCAGAGAGAGGTTAATGATGTGTTAAAGTGAGGCGTTAAGATTAACGGAGTGTTAACAATCTGGCGTTAAGCTTGAAATTAAAAGACTACCCTGAAGCTGGTGAACTTAAATAGCCATAACGCTCGCCTATCTGCCAGCTCAACTTGCCACAAAACTTCAGGGCATAATTCCAACTTATCAGCTCAACCGGCAGGTTATCCCCTGCGAGACTTAGCTATCAGCACCCGGTACTGCGCCTGTATGAACGTATTTACCTGTCTGCATTACTTTTATCACTACTTGAACATTTCTTCCTTAAAACTGTTTTGAATTTTAAGGAAAGCATCTTTGAAAGCTGATTCAGCAGATTTTACTATCTCTTCTCTTGCAAAAGCGGCGGCTACAAATCCGGCTGCCGCAGTACCACTGCCCCTACCTTCAAAATTACCTAAAAAAACAGTTTGCCCTTCTTTGTTCACTTTGCATTCGATGGTTAAACGAGTGTCCAATCCACCTGTGACACTGAAATCAACCAACCGGGTTTCAATAATAAAAGGTGCCATTGTAGGATCACTCGATCCTACAAAAAAAACTCTCTTAAAAAATGGAGCGAAAGACTCTTGTGTGGATTCTTTCAAAGGAGAACCCAATGGCACCCTGATCTTTCCACCAAAAAAGGAGGATTGCTTATGAACTTTCTGTAATTCATTGGGCGAAATATATATACCAGCTTCATCGCCAATAAGCTTGGGAACTACTACTGGGGAGATGTGGGGCTGGACGCTGACTGTATAAGCACAGGAAAGTGTCATTAAGATGCAGGAGAAAAAAACAATAGCGAAGGTGAAAATGACCGTTTTTTTTGAAGTTAACATTTCATCGGCCTCTCTGATAAAGTTATTACAGCTCAACAAAGTAAGTTTGATGACTTCCTGTAAATCCAAATGACACTCCAAAATGGGAGCCAGGTTATTATTAGAGGACTGGTCGCCCCCTGATAAATAGATTCAACAAACTCTTCGGTACATTCCAAGTGATTATGGGAAAACCACCCGGATTACCTTGTCGCAAAGCAACGCATATTCGTAAAAATCCAAGGAAGGGAGCTTTGAGTGGAGCCTAACCTGAAAACCGCTTTGCGCTCTTGAAATTTATATTTGATAATATATTATCAAAAAATTGAGCAATGTCAAGATATTTAGGTCAATATGCTATTTCGTTTACATCGGAATTATGGTGCTTTATCTGACGGTAGTGGGGTATAGCCAATTTCACTGCCCTCCCGGCCGGTCAATCCCCAGCTTGTTCATCCAGTTCCAGACGGTCACCCGGCTGACCCCGAAATAGCGAGCCACGGCGGAGCGGTTCCAGCCGTGGCTTTCGAGAGCCCGGATCAGCTCTTCCCTGGCAGGCCGCGACCGGCCGCCGGGCCGGCGTAAAATCTCTCCATTCTGCGGAGCGGGCGCAGAAGCCGCCTGCAGAAAGTTTTGCTGGCCCGGCGGGCAGAACTGTTTTCTCAGTTCCACCCGCAGGATTTCCTGCGGCAGCTCGAACGGGCCGATCTCATCGGTCTGGCAGAGCACGAAAGCGTATTCGATCGCATGCTCCAGCTCGCGCACGTTGCCCGGCCAGCAGTAGCCCAGGAGCAGCTTCATCGCTTCCGGGTGCAGACGGCTCACGCTCTTGCCGGTCCGGCGGTTGAACAGCTCGACGAAATACTCCACCAGCTCCGGGATGTCGCTCTTGCGGTCGCGCAGGGCCGGCAAGCCGACAGGGAAGACTTTCAGCCGGAAATAAAGGTCCTCGCGGAATTCGCCCTTGCGCACCTTGTTCAGGAGGTCGCGGTTGGTGGCGGCGATCACCCGCACGTCCGCGGTGCGGCTTTCGCTTTCGCCCACGCGCTGGTACTGATGGTCCTGGAGGACGCGCAGGAGCTTGAGCTGGATGAGCGGGCTGATCTCACCGATCTCGTCCAGGAAGACAGTCCCGGCCCCGGCCATTTCGAACCGGCCCACTTTATTCGCGATCGCCCCGCTGAACGCCCCCCTGACATGGCCGAACAGCTCGCTTTCCAGCAGGCTTTCCGGCAGGGCCGAACAGTTGACCGCCACGAACGGGCCGGCGCTGCGGCGGCTGAGCCGGTGGATGGCACGGGCCGCCAACTCCTTGCCCGTGCCGCTTTCACCGGTCACCAGCACCGTGGATTCGCTGTCCGCGGCAAAGCGGACCAGGCGGTAGACCTCGCGCATCTCGCGGCTGCGGCCGATCATCCCCGGCACGGGCCGGGAGTCTTCATCCGCGAAGTCTTCACCGGGAATTTCGGGAAACTCCGGCCTGAGGGGCGTGATATCGGTCAGGGTCTCCACCGCGCCGAGAGTTTGGCCAGCGGGGCTTTTGAGCAGCCGACCGTTCCTGAGCACCCGCACCCGGGTGCCGTCGGGCCGGCAGATGACGCATTCGGCGCTCTTAAGTTCTCCCTCGCGGAAGATGATGCAGTCGGCCGGATTGCCGTTGCCTTTTTTAAAGCAGTTGAGGCAGTCCAGCTCGCAGCAGACCCGGCCTACCATTTCGGCTGCGCTGTGGCCGGTTATCCGTTCGGCCCCCCGGTTCCAGGAAGTGATCCGCCGGTCGTTGTCCACGGTGAAAATACCGCAGTCGACATTATCGTGGATCAGGGCCAGCATGTCCGCCGGCAGACTCACAGTGCCCTCCCGGGCGCAAGTAACGGTCTGAAAAGTATGAGCTTATAATACCTTAGACACATATATATTAAAATGAACGTGGCTCGTTATCAAGCAATAAGGCTGTCCGCCGGCCGCCTCAGGGCCGGAAGGCGATAAGTAAATCATTGACTGTGAACAGCTTGAAAATTAAAATATTGTAGACTGCAGAAGACCGAGGCCGCAAAATCATCGGAGGGCATCCATGGAAACTGTCGGCGACCTGCTCAAGACCAAGGGCTCGAAGGTCTACACCACTTATGATGACAAGACTATCGCCGAGGCCCTGGCGGTGCTGGTGGAACACAACATCGGCTCGCTGATCGTCAACGACCATCAGCACAACATCGCCGGGATCATCACCGAACGGGACATCATGCGGGTCTCGCACCGGCTGGGCGGCGAGTTCCTGAAAGCCAAAGTCAGGGACGCGATGACTCCCAGGGAAGAATTGATCGTGGGTGTGACCGAGGACACCCTGGACTATATCATGCAGGTGATGACCCAGAACAAGATCCGCCACGTGCCGATCATCCACGGTGAACGCCTGCTGGGCATGCTCTCGATCGGCGATGTGGTCAAGGCCAGGCTGGATGCCATCCAGACTGAAAACCATTACCTGCGGGACTACCTGGGAGACAAGTACCCTGCCTGATACCCGGCGTCCCAGCGGCATACGGTTCGTACGTTTTCAGCCTGCCGGGCGAATGGCGACTGCGAGGCTGGAAGGCAGTTATTGTCCCGCCCGGCCAAGAAACTTTTAAATAATGCTCAAGCTCATTTCCCTGCCACAAAAGCACCCCTGCCTCTCGGTATTTCTGCTGGCGCTGGCCGTCAGAATTCTTTCTTTGTCTCTCGATACCGCTTACCTTACTCTCCCTTTCGACCAGGATGCGGGCAGTTACTACACCCTGGCGATGAGTCTGGCGTCAGGCCGGGGAATGTTGCTGGAGGGGCAGCCGAGCGCGGCCTGTTCTCCGCTCTATCCCATGTTCCTTGCCGCGGTTTCTTATATCCCGGGAAACTTCCGTCTGAACGCGGTCCTGATCCAGGCTGTAATCGGAGCTTTGCTGGTCGTTCTGGTATTTCTGGCCGCCGGACTACTCTTTTCTTCGCGGCGTGGCTGGATTGCCGCGCTGGCTGCGGCTTTCTATCCCGGCTTCGTCCTGACCGGCAACTGGCTGAGGACCGAAACCCTCTTTCTTCCTTTACTGGTGGCGGGAGTTTACTGGTTCGAAACCTCCCGGCGAGGGCCCGGCCCGGCTCAGGCAATGCTTTCGGCTGCGGCCCTGGCCTTGTCGGCCCTGACCCGCTCGACCAGTTTTTTTCTGCCCCTGCTGTTTACCGTAGTCTACCTGTTCGACTTGAAGAACGCCGGAGTCCGGAAGGGGCTTTTCAAGATCGCGGTCTTCCTGCTGACTTATGCCGCCGTGTATTCGCCCTGGGTGTTGCGTAATTACCTCACATTCGGCGAGCCGGTGCTGACCACCAGCAACACCGGGATGGTGCTCTACACGGGTAACTTCCCGCTCGAGGGCAAGCTGTTCGGCTTTAACCCTCAGGGCGCCGAACTGAGTGACGACCTTAAAAGAGCGATGGACCTGCCCGAATTGGAGCGCGACAAATTCCTGCATGAATACACCAGGAAAAAGATTTTAGAAGATCCCTGGCGGGCAATCAGTCTGCTGAGGCTCAAGACCCTCTACTTCTGGTCCCCGTTCGACTGGGAAGTGCTGGGACATTCGGAGGGGACTCTTAATGCTGGTTATCTGTGGATCTTGTTGTTTGCCGCACTGGCGCTGTTTTCGGGCGGCTGGAGAGGCAACCTGGTGCCGGTCCTGGTCGTCGCCTATTTTTTTCTTTTATGCCTGCCGACTTACGGTTCGCCGAGGCTAAGGCTCCCGATCGAACCCTTTCTGATCGCCCTGGCGGCCTCGGGTTGGGAATGGGCCGAGGGAAGAACGTCAGCCGGCGGTCGATTCATCCTTCTGGCCTCGGTTATCCTCAGTTCGGTCTGTGGTTACGCCTTCGGGTACCAGATCAAGGAGTTCGCTGCCGGTATACTCGTCAGATTGGGCCTCTGGTAGGCCGACATCCAGGCAGGGTAAGTTACTAAAGGAGTTTTGATGCTTCTGGGCAGCGTCATGGGCGCCGATGGAGTGGAAAGGATCAGGGAAGCGACATTCGGGATACTGGAAAACACCGGCTTGAGGCTCGAGCACGATAAGGTCCGCGATCTCCTGATATCCAAAGGCGCAGTCAAGGGCCGGGACAACGAAACGGTCCGTTTCCCCCGTGAAATGGTGGGCGAGTACCTGCAGTTGGCCCCGGCCGGGGTGATTTTTGCCGGTCGTTCGGCGAAAGCTGACCGGGTGGCGGCCGGCTCGCCTTCGATTTTCTGGACCGCCGCAGCGCTGAATGTCGCCGAGGGCAGCGAGAGGCGGGAGTTTGAGAAGCGAGACCTCGAACGCCTGACCCGTCTGGTGGATTCCCTGGAAAATATCAGCGGGATAGTGGGAGTGAGCGTGAAAGACGTTCCGCCTCACTGCCGGGATTTCGCCGGCTACCGGGTAATGGCGGCCAATACCGGCAAGCACGTGCGGGTACTCTCTTTCAGCCCCCGGGGGGTGGAAGCGATCCTCGAGATGGCGGGTGTATTCCTGGATGGTGAAACGATCAGGGACAAGCCGATTTTCAGTATGGGGTTCACTGCCCACGGGCCCCTGCGCTGGACCAGGCTGGCGCTGGACATCTATTATACGAGCGCCGGCCACGGCATCCCGGTGATGGTCAACGGGGAGCCGATGGCCGGGGCGACCTCGCCGGTGACCCTGGCCGGGGCGCTCACCGTGGGCAACGCCGAAATAATCGGCGGGATCGTGCTCAACCAGGTCCTCGAACCGGGCCGGCCCTGCATCCACAACCTGGGGTTCGCCCACGTGCTGGACATGCGGACCGGCGTGGCGGTCACTGGCGCTCCGGAAAACTGCCTGCTGGCCGCTGCGGGCGCCGAATTGGCGCGAAGCTACGGCCTGCCCAGCGCCTCCTGGATGAGCAGCGACGCCATGCTTGCCGACAGCCAGAGCGCTATTGAAAAAACCATGGCCGCTCTGACTCACGCCGCCGCCGGGGTGGGCCTCATCTGGGGCGCGGGCACGCTGGAGAGTGAGCTGTGCATCAGCCTGGCACAGCTCGTGCTGGACGATGAAATAATCGCTCAGGTGAGGCGCCTGCTGAAAGGCGTGAAAGTGGACCGGGAAACCATTGCCCGGGAGCTGATCGAGGAAATCGGACCCTGCGGCAATTTCCTTGCCACCGAACACACGATGGCGCACTTTCGGGAGGAGATTTACGAGACAAGCCTGTTCTGCCGGATGCAGCGTGAAAAGTGGGAAGACCAGGGAAGCAGGCCGCTGCAGGAGCTGGCTGCCGGGCGGGCGGAGGAGCTGATCTCCCGGGCGGCCCCGCCGGCGTTGACCGCCGAACAGGTGAAAGAGCTGGATAGGATCGAGAAGAAGTTTTTACAAGACTCATAATCGGTTGAGCCTGTATTATGCATGAAAACGGTATTTCCCCGGTTCTTTGTAGGGGCGCACCACTGTGAGCGCCCGGATCCACCAGCGGTGGGCGGACACATGGGTCCGCCCCTACAATAAGGATCATCGCGGCTGAAAAATTGGGCGCAATCAAATGGGAAATACAATTGAACTTAACGCAAGCCCTATTTTTGAAAACATATATTAAGCCGTTCTGAGTGGCCGAGGGTCAGGTAGTCTTATGGGGAGAAACAAGAAAATAGCGCTGCTGATTTTACTCGCAGCGGCTTTTCGACTGCCTTTTTTCATACTCCGCACTGGTCCCCATGGCGATGAATTGAGGTATTTCGCCGAAAGCCTGACCTTGTTCAACATCGAGGGTTATCGCGGCTACCTGCACTTTGCCGATTACGACAAGGTGTTTTTTATCCTGGTCAATGCACCGTTCAGCGCCCTGATCCACCTGCTGGGAGGAAGCCCGGCGCTCGCCATGGGGCTCTTTCCGTTTTTTGCCAGCCTCGCTTTCCTATTGCTAATCTACTGGTTCATCGAAAAAATCGGCGGTGAACGGACGGCATTCTGGGCCGGGCTGGTCTGGGCGGGCCTGCCCTCCGCAGTATACTATGCCGCGGACACGGCGCCTCATACTTTTTTCATCTACTTTTTCATCCTGGGTTGTTCGTTGTTTTACCAGTATTCCGAGACTCGGAAAAAAATATACCTGATTTTCGCTGCCTCAATCCTTTTTTCGTTGAGCAAGATACGGATGGATGGCCTGGTGATCTTTGTAATTTTCCTGGCGGTACTGGTTTATGCGGAACGCCGGGCTGGTTTGAAGAACAGGGAAATTGCCGGGAGCGTGATGCTGGCCGGGGCGGTTGCAGTTGTGCTGTGGCTGGTTTACCGGAGTATATCGACACAGATTTTCGGGTCCGGGAGGGGAGCAGATTACGGTCAGCTGGTTCGTCTCTCGCTCGGATACCTCACTTCCAAGATCGACGCCTTGTTCGGTGTCGGCACGCCGGGCGGATTCTTCGAGGGCAACAAACTGAAATACGTGGTTGAAAATCCAGGCCTCGTGTTTCTGGTTCTGCTGAGCGCGACTTACGATGTTCTGAAAACTTTGTTGATCGTGCCTTTCAGGCTCTTTCCGCCGTTGCTGCTGCCCTTTATCGGCCTGGCTGTCGGCGGTATCGGCCTGAGGGATGAGAAGGCACGGATCATGCTTATCTTCATGGCGCTCAGCCTGATTTCGATATTGATCTACCCCCTGCTTTGGTTTTCCGCTTCCCGCTTCGCCTACCTGTTCGTGCCGGTGGCGATTATTGTAATCGCCGGTGGATATAGCCGGGCGGAGGAGATGATCGACAATACGCGCCGGAAAGTCGGCAGTTTTCTGTCCGGCCGGCGCATCCTCACTGTATTGACGATTGTCTATTTCGTCTTTCTGAATCTGCAATTGGTGGCGGCAGCCATGAAATCCGAAAGAGATTCGGCCGCCAGCTATGAACCGGTGCGTGAGTGGCTGCAAAAGAATTTCGGAGACAGGGAGATTGCAATAATGTGCTGGAGCGACATCGCGCCGGCTCTCGGCAGGGGTTTCATCCAGTTTCCGATCAAAGTGGGACGGATCGATGGCAAGTGGCGTCCCCTGCCGATTTCCCTGAGCGATGTAGAAAGTCTCATGAACGAAAAAGGAAACATGCTGGTAATCGTATCGAAGGAAGAGCTGTATGGCAAAACGTACTCAGGAGAAGAAATCGACTATTTCGCCAGGTCGGTCGCGGTCAACTTCCCGTTTATAGGAGACGAGGGCCTGGAAAACATGGACCCGCGAAACAGGCTGGGGAGCGTGTATTTTCTGCAGGAATTCAGACTGCTCGTAGAGGGAAATATAGCCGTGGCTGGACTCACTTTTGTAGGAAAGATCGAAGTGAGCGATGAAAAAAGAGCTTACTATATTATCGCCACTGATGAAATAGCCGAAAGGCTGGAAAGCAGTCCTTAGTATGTTATGCATTTAACCTGAAATTGGCGGAGCCTCTGACTTGAGAAAAAAGAAAGATTTTATCGTTTTCGGTTCACCACTGGTGGGCGAAGAAGAAATCAAAGAAGTGGTGGATTGTTTAAGGTCAGGCTGGTTGGGGACTGGCCCAAAGGTAGCACGGTTCGAGAGCAACTTTGAGGTCTATAAAGGTGGTGGGCATGCAGTTGCGGTAAATTCCTGCACTGCTGCACTTCATTTGAGTTTGCTGGCTTCCGGTCTGAAACCAGGCGACGAAGTTATCACGAGTGCTATGACTTTTTGTGCAACGGTGAACGCTATAATTCATGCAGGAGCAAAACCAGTTATTGCGGATATCGATCCCGTAACTTTCAATATTTCACTGGAAAAAATTAAGGCGCTGATCGGCAAAAGAACACGGGTCATATTGCCCGTTCATTTCGCCGGTAGGCCATGTGAGATGGATGCCATTATGGAGCTTGCAGACCAGCATGGATTGCTTGTAATTGAAGATTGTGCCCATGCGGTTGAGGCGGAATACAAAGGAACAAAGACTGGACGTTTTGGAAGGTTCGGATGTTTCAGTTTCTACGTCACTAAAAACGTTATTACAGGCGAAGGTGGGATGGTATTGGCAACAACCAAAAAGGATGCCGCCAGGATAAAGACACTTGCTTTACACGGGATGAGTAAGGATGCCTGGAAGAGGTTTAGTGACGAGGGGTACATACACTACCAGGTTGTAGATTGTGGCTATAAATACAATATGATGGATATTCAGGCGGCGATTGGCATACACCAGCTTGAGAGAGTTGATGCCAACTGGCAGCGCCGCAGACAAATCTGGCGGCAATATGACGAAGCTTTCGCAGACCTTCCAATTACCACGCCGGCTCCCCAACAATCGAATACCAGGCATGCTTATCACCTGTACACGATATTGGTTGATAGCCGGCGGACAGGTATCAGCCGGGATAAATTTCTTCAGGCGATGAATAAAAAAAATATCGGAGTCGGTGTCCATTACTTAAGTATTCCGGAGCACGAATATTACAAAAAGTTTTATGGTTGGAAACCCGAATATTACCCTGAGGCGATGCGCATAGGGAGGCAGACTGTGAGCTTACCTCTTTCGGCAAAACTTAATGACAATGACGTGGGAGAGATAATCGAGGGGGTTAGAGACACGCTTAAGTGAGATAAACTTCAGCTCGATGATTCGTCTATATGGAAGATTTTTTTCAGATCATAGATTCTCAAGGTCTGCATCCTAAAGGGAAGCCTTTTCATTTTAATATAATCTCCCGGATAGCAAAAAGCTTGGGCCATGTAAGGCATATAACCGAGGCGCGGGTTCTCAATTACTTTAACCGGTTGGTACATCTGCTCAAACTCATATAACTCGTTCTTTGAGTTATAAAACCATAACGCCTGCCAATCCGCCACGAAATATCTATACCCTTTTTCTATACATAATTTCTTTAACTCAGCCACAGATTCAGCTTTCGCAACATTGATCGGGCCAAGATAGAAAGTGTAAATTGGCCTATTAGAAAGCGATACTATGCCGCTATTTTCCGATTTAGGCCCCATAAAATCTGCAGCTTCGGCAAAACCCGATCCCAAGGTGATGATTGGGATATTCCGGGCAACTTGCGTCAAAATATATATACTCAATAATAATAAAACCACCTGACCACCATATTTTTGCCGCAAATATTCGAACAGTTTGCCACTCCAGAGCGCAAGAAAAGGAATAACGTACAGGTAGGCTCTGGGCGGGTAATGATTTGCACCCTTAATGCTGCCCCAGATCCAGAATACGACGTATGCTAGCAGGAATATTTCGATGTAGTTTTCACTTAAATTCACTTCCCTCCGCCAAAAATCTGCCAATTTGATCTTTATTACTGATTTGTTAAATAATGCCACTATAGCCATAGATATAAGCAGAAATACTATTGGGCCTTCAGAATCAAATATGTAGATTATGAAATTAAGCGGTTGTGAGTAACTGTACAACGAGGCACTGGTGTTAATTTCTTGATTGAAAATACGAGTAATCTCTGCAAAATAGCTGATCTTTCCCACCAACAGATGTTTTAATCCGAGCGAGAACGATTCGAACAACAGTAGAGGCAAGGCAAGACCAGCGAAAAATATAATACCCCTGAATACTGTATTGACCAGCCTTAATTTCGAGACGAACCAATACATCTCGAGAGCGAAAATTATTGGCAAAAAAGGGAGCGCGGCCAGATTAGATAAAATCGAATAGCCCATAAATGTACCGCATAGAAACATAAACAAGCGTCTATTTTCTTTCACACTCTTGTAATGAAAGAAACAAGCTGCAAAGGAGAAGAATGATGCAAGCAAGTGTGAATCACACAACCGTGACCAGGCAATGTGATATCCAGACAATGCCAGAATAAGGCAGCTGATCAGAGCCGGTGTTGCTCCTAATAAATTCCTGGCAAATATGTAGACAAAGATGATAGTAAGAATGGCGAAGATGCAATTAAGAATTTTCCCAGCCAATGCATTCGCGCCTGTCAAGTAGCTAACAGGCAACATCAGCAGGGTATAACCCGGCCTGATAATCAAACTTACCAGAGGGTGGACTATCGTTTGCTGGCCGATCTCGGCCTTGATGTTTATCGTTTTAAGATGATTGATGAATAGGTCGGTCTTACCTGTGAATAAGAGGTCTATCTTTTCCAACGCTTGTCTGTATCCCCAAAGGTCGACAGCGTTGAATGCTTCGTTTTCATTGGTAAAGCTGGTGTCGATGAATAAGGTGCGGATAATAATTGCCACTGCAATAATCATAGCTAAATATACGACACGCGATTTACCGGTTAGCTCATTTCTGTCGTACATAATTATGTTTTCTTTAAGTCCAGTTATACTGTTCAATCGTTTCGCGAAGTGTCAGACTTACTCAATCTTTCAATAGATAGCCCAGCTCAGATATTCAAAAGTGTTACTCATTTCTTATGAATTTAACCACTATTAACTCGGATTATTTGAGTCTTAGGCGATTAGGAAAACACCCATAATGTCTCTGCCGCAGTTGATGACCTCGCTTGCGCCGAATTTCGCAAACAACTCCATCAGCTTTTCTCTGTCGAAGCGCTCCCGGCAGGGCCCTTTCTCAGTTGCGCTCATCCACTGGGCAAATTTACTAATCAAGCGGCTTTTGTTTGAACTCAAATTAGTTATCGGCTCACTTATGATGATTTTTTTATGGATCGAGGCCAGCAGTTTTTTTAGAAGACTTTCATGTTCGGGTATGAATTGATAAAGCGAAGCCTGGAGAAGGAGAATATCACCGGAAGGTAGAGGGTCATGGTAAATGTCTAATAAGCTTGACTTTATTCCATTTGCACGCAGCCAGCGAATAAAGCTGGGGTTGTTGTCGAAGCCATGATAAGATACTTTTTTGCTGCGAAGGTATTTGGAATAAATATAGCCGTCGCCGCAGCAGATATCGTTGACGACACTGCCGTCCGGGATCAGCTCGGCGATTTTTTTATAACGCAGCTCGAACTGGCCGCGGTATATTATTCTCATAAAAGTTCTATAAATGAGAGGATGCAGGTACACCAAGCCGCGCATTTTTCCCAGTCTTTCAGCTCTTATTCATGTTCAATTTGTAACTGACGATTGCTTTCAAATACAACAGGCTGTCCCTGAAGACCCTGACAGTCGAAGTCTTTTGTTGATTTCTGAGAAACAGGCAGGGAATTTCCCGTATCTTTAAATCTGCGGCTTCCGCCAGCAGCATAATTTCGGTATCCCAGAACCAGTGGTCGTTGATGGTCTTCTCCACCAATGGCATTATTTTTTGCCTGTTAAAAAATTTATATCCAGTTTCCGTGTCTTTGAGTTTAGTTTTAGCCACTCTCCGCACCAGTTGACGGTAAATATTGCTCAGGATGTATCTAAAAAGAATATAACCAGAGAACTGCAATTTATCCACCCTGGATCCAATAACTATATCGTATTCACCATCGAGAATAGGCTTCATGCAAGGCAAGATATACCATTCCGCGACTTCGAGGTCTATATCAATAAATCCCGCGACTGTTCCTTCTGACACTTTAAGACCGTCCCGGATGGTAGCGCCGCGGCCACGGTTTTTCTCGTGGAATATGGTTTTTATCCTTTTCGAAGGAAACTCCTTTAACAGTCGTTCAATTATATGCTTAGTATTATCTACACTTTTATCTTCGATAAAAATTAGCTCGTAACTATACTTGAGGCAATCTAAATAATTAACAAGACGCCTGAAGTTATCCTCCAAGATTTCTTCTTCGTTATAGCAACCGATAATAAGACTGAGATCAGGTCTGTTGGTTTGCAAGCACATAAAGTATCCTGATAAAATAACGCTTAACTCCACAATCCCATTTGTTGCTTCTATTTGATACACTGTTTCTCACAACTTAAAAAGATTCTCATTTTGGATGATTTGCAGCCCGGCAAATGATTAAAGGTTGTTGTTTTTCTTGCAAACACATAGGAGCGACTTTCCAAAGAACATTCCTGGTCGAGGAATCAAAAATCTTTCGAGTGCGAATAATTCGGTTAAAAAACTATTTATTGGTTTCGGAAGCATTGGATAATCATAAATATTTCTTTGTGATGCTGGTTTAATATTGCATAGAAAAAAATCCAACAACGCTAAGGGAAAACAAAAGAAATTGAAATAAGTAATTATATCGACTTGAAAACCGCTATTTTGTAAAAGATTCTTCAATTCAGATTTGATGTATCTCTTAAAATGTCCATCTAATTCATCTCTGTATGTCCACATCCACTGATATGCGGGGACAGTCAGGATCAAGCTGCCACCATCCACAAGGACCCTTTTTGCTTCAGATAGGAGAAATTCGGGATTTTTAACATGCTCCAATACATCCAAACAAAATGCGCAACCAAAGATTGCATTCTTTATCGGAAGACTTGTTGCATCTGCTAAAAAATAGGAAGTATTGTATTTCTGTTGGCTGACTCGCAAAGAAGCCAGCGAATAATCTGTGCCATAAACTTCTGCAAAAGGTGATATGCCAAGGTTATCCGCTCCAGTACCACAACCGATATTTAAAACTTTCTGTCTACGCTCTCTTTTTAAAAGAGAAAGAGCTTTAATAATTATCCGCCGTCTGCCTGCATACCACCAATACCAATCTTCAATTTCAGATATTTTATTAATAATTGCTTCATCTTCGTACATTTGCGCTAACACGGCTATCTCGAATTAAATTAAAAAGTCCTCGGAGCAAGGCTCCGAGGTGGTCCGCCTCATGGCCAAACGGGGCGCGGGTTTCAAACCCGCTACGGTTTTCCCACGCGCGCGGGGACGGCCTGCGCTGTCCATTTCCGAAGCGGGCCGGACTTTCGGTTTTCCCACGCGCGCGGGGACGGCCTGCGTAGCGGGGCAACCGGCTGGTCTCTTTAGGGAACGGGGCTAATAATGTTAAGTATTACCCTTATGATTCCTCGCGGCTTGCCGTGGGGTAGTCCATTGCGGCGCTGATTTCTATTAGAAAAAATGGATTGAGCCAGTCTTATCCCGGGCGCTTCAGAACTGCCAGAACCGTTCCTCCTGGCTGTCAAGATACAAAGCGGTCAACGGGATTGCAAGACGAATGTTGAACGTGTGTGAATCTCTAAAAGATCAAAGGCAACCAACCGACGGAAATATGCATTTCTTCTCTGGACTGGGGCCGGTCCAACGAGTTAAATTGTGCGATGTCCTCACTCTCGCCAACAATAAATTTCCGGGGAATCGAATGAAAAAATTGCTGCTTATCTTTTTCCTTTGTGTCTTGCAAACGGCGGGCTTGGCGAATTCCACACGCGACTTTTACGATCGCATGCATTACAGCAAGGTATTCGACCAGTGGCGCCATTACCGGATTCTGCTGCCGCCGGACTACGAATCCGGCGGTAAATATTACCCGGTGATCTACTATTTCCACGGCCACAGCTCACGGTTCATGGCCGAGCCTTACGGGGACGGCCAGCAGGTGAGCCTGCCGGAGATGATCGATTACGTCAAGACCCACGACGTGATCGTAGTACGCTGGGACGGCTGGGTGGAGGAGGACTACTCGAGCGCCTACAGCGGCAGCCCGTACGACATCCAGGGCGACCCGGCACAGGGACAGCCGGGCAAGGACTACGATTTCGGCCTGTATTTCAAGGAACTGGTGGCGCACGTGGACAGCGCCTACCGCACCGTTGCTGATCGCCAGCACCGGGCCACCTGCGGCCTGAGCATGGGCGGGTTCATGTCCCTGTACCTCAGCGGCCGCTATCCCGACCTGGTCGGCAGCGCCTCGAGCTACAACCCGGGGCATGAATTCTGGGTGGGGCCCCTCGGCATGAAACGCCACTACCTGCTGCAAAACTTCGTCCGCAACCACACCCATTCAAAAATAAGGCTCATCCGCGCCAGCGGCGATTACATCAGCCAGTACCACGAGGAGCTGAACGAAGTCTACTCGCGCACCCCGGAAGTGGACTACGAGTACCGAAGGGAAGAGTACCACCGCCACTGGGTAATCGGCCTGGCCGAAACGTTTGACTTCCACCGGCGAGCTTTCGCGAGCAAGGAACTGAACGACTACCCGGTGAGTTTCGACCACGACGATGCTTTTGCAGAGTTTTCGGTATGGGGCTGCGATGTCTCCGTCACGGATAAAAAACCGGGCTTCATCTGCCTGCGGGACGTTACCCGCAACCACCTGCGGGTGTTTACCCGCGAGTACCAGCCGGACGGACCCCCGGTAAGCGGGCAGAATATCAGGATAGTCACTGCGCCCTGGTACGGTAACCGCCGTCAGTACCGGATCATGGACTATAACCACTCGACCGGCCTGGTGAGCTACCGGACGCTCACCTCGACCGAAAAGGGCCGGCTGGCTTTCGAAGTGGACGGGGCCGGCCATGAACTTTCGGTGCTGGACGGCAAAGAGGGCCGGGCGCCGTTACTGATTCCTCTCGACTTGCAGGATACGCCGATCGTCAAGCCGGACGAGAACGTGCACTTGAAGTTCCGGCTCCTGAACAGTTGCGACGTCGTGGCCAGGAATATCGGTTTCAGCCTCAGCAGCCGCTACCCCACGGTCAGAATCGACGGCGGCGAATTCTCGATCGACTCCTTGGCGCCGGGCGAAGTGGCCGACCTTGGCGGCCGGGTGACGCTGCGGTTCGTCTCCACCAGCGGATTCTTCCAGCACTGCCGTCTGGACCTGCACCTGACCTACCAGGGCTGGCATGGCCAGGACCAGTACGTGGACGTGCGCGTGCTGCCCACGCCGCTGGCCGCACCAGATTCGGTGGAAATCCTCGATGGCCGCACCGTGACCCTGCCGGTATTCCGCCAGCGGGGGAACCAGGGAGGAGGCTCGATTTACCGGAAAACAGTCAGCGAGGGTACGGGCAACGGGAACGGGATCGCCGAACCGGGAGAGGAAGTGACAGTCTGGGTCCGGGTCCCCCAGGGGCTCGACCCGTTGGATAAGCACACCTGGCAGCGCACTAAGGTCTACACGGATGATCCCCGGGTGACTGTGACCCGTGACATCGCCGAACAGAAAGAACTGGAATGGACCAGCGTCAACAACCGTACATCGGCCGTCCGCCTGGCGGATAGCTGCCAGCCGGGCAGCCAGATCGAACTGATCTTGACCAACGAAAGCTTCAGCTATGTCTGGAAGCCGGATTACCGTTTCGGCAGGGAGCTGCTCTACCAGGCGTTCCAGTTTCACCGAAACGATGTAAGCCGTTACCGGCTGAGAGTGGGGAGATAGGGGATCGACTCGCGGTCAGTCAGACCGCTGTCTGCGGGCCCAGTTGTGCAGTTTATTCCAGAGGATGAAACAAATCGCGCTCCAGAGGAGGCTGAAAAGGGCGATACGTATGTTGCCCTGGATGAAATTGTACGCCAGGCGCAGCAGATAGAAGACGACCAGAATCCAGAGCCCGGCGGCTACGCCGGCCAGCCAGGGCCAGCGCCGATAGGCCCCGGGGAGCCGGTCCTGCAGCGACCGGCGTGCTTCTTTTCGATTCATGAAAAACTCCGCTCGAACTGGTTTTTCTCTGCATAGAATTGCCACCCGGAAAATATGGGAATAACACTATAACCTCAATGCGATTAACACCAGAGGTTTTTGTAACCGGTTAATGGATTGAGACTGAAGCGTGAGCGGAAAAGAAAGTAAGAACAATTGGACAGGAAGACGAAGGGTGCGGGCGGCATTCCGGATGCAGAAGCCGGATCGGGTGCCGCGGTTCGACCAGACCGTCTGCCTGGAGGTTGCCAGCGCGGTGCTGGGCCGCGAGGTATTGGTGGGCGGAGGAACGCTGCGCTTTCGTGAAGTGGCTGCGCGCTTCGAAAGCGAGCAGGCCGGCCGGGAATTCGAGGACCGGATGATCGAGGACATCGCCGCATTCTATCGCGGGATGGACTACGACATGGCCCGCATGCCCTGGCGCGACCGCCGCCAGGCCGCCCGGAAACTGGATGAATATACGTATCTGTTCGGAGACGAGGCGAAAGAGGGCCCGTGGGAGGTATACCGCTACGACCCGGGGACCTTTAACTGGCACCAGGCGGATGGCTGGCTGGCCGGTGGCGACGTCGACCGGCTCTCTCGCTGGCTCGCCGAACAGAGCCGCCGCTGGCAGGGACCGGATGAAGACCCCTCGCGCATGGACGAAGTGACCAGGTTACGGGAACTGGTGGGCCAGGAGATGGCGATCTGCCATACGATCGGTTATCTGGGAATACCGATGTGGGAGCCGGCCTGGCTGATGGCCCTCGAGCTGGCGCCGGAACTGGTAGCCCAGGAACTCGACCGGCAGGTCGACCAGGCCCGGGCCGACCTCGAATTGGCCGAACGGATCGGCGTGGATGTGGCCCTGGCCGGCGGTGATTTCTGCACCAAGAGCGGTCCGGCATTCAGCCCGGCCACCTTTGACCGGCTGTGGCTGCCGAGGTTGCAGCAGATAGTACAAAAATGCAATGAAACCGGTATCAAATACGTGTTCCGCACCGATGGGGTAACCTGGCCGGTGGCGGATTCCCTGTTAGGGAAAAGCGGAGTGCACGGCTACGGGGAAATCGACTACGGGGCGGGGATGCGGCTGGGCGAGCTGCGAGCGAAGTTCCCCGGCCTGACCCTGTTCGGTAACCTCGACTGCGGCGGTGAGCTGGTTTTCGGCACCCCGGAGGAGGTTCGCGCCAGGGTGCGCTCGATCCTGGCCGAAACCGGAGGCATCGGGCACGTGGTTGGCAGTTCGAACGCGGTTATGCCGGAGACTCCGCCGCAAAACTACCTGGCGATGCTTGACGAAGAGGCCAGTTTCAGGCTATGAATTTTAGAGAGGCGTACCGGGAAAAGGATCGAAGAACATGGAGATGGGAATTTTTCAGGAATTGCTCTGGGAAGCGGCCTGTCGAGGGGAACTGAGCTTTCTGGGCAACCGGCCGACCGGCCGGCGCTGGCTGGAACCGCCGTCCTCGGGAACGGTGCTGGCGCTGTCCCCGCACCAGGACGACCCGGATTCGGTGGCGGTCACGCTGAGAGTGTTTGCCGAGGCCGGCTGCCGGATCCGTTACGCAATTCTCTGTTCCTCCCACGGCGGCGTCACCGACCAGTTCGCCCTGGCGCACGCGAAATCCAGGCGCGCCGGGAAAATCAAGGACCTGATTGCCTACAAGCGGAAGATCCGGAACGAGGAACAGGCCGCCAGCGCCGCCCTGTCCGGCCTGGTGGATGGAGAGTGCCGGTTCGTCGAGGGGGCGGAGGAGGATGAACGGGGCAACCTGGCCGAATCGCCCGCCAACCTGGAGCTGGTAGCCAAGGTCGTGGAACAGGAGGATGCGGATATCGTGGTATTGCCCTACGGGGATGACACCAATGCCGGCCACGTGAACGTTTACCGGTATCTCTGCGAGTGCGCGCCCGAGGTGGTGCTCAAGCGCAACCGGCCGCTGTTGGCCCTATTCAACCACGACCCGAAGACTATCCGGATCAGCCATCATCTGGTGGTGCCGTTCGATGGGGAGGCGGCCCGCTGGAAGGCGGCCCTGCTGCGGGAGCATAAATCTCAGCACGAACGCAACCTCCAGGTCCGGGGCTATGGCTTCGATGAACGGATCCTGCGG
>JAZDIG010000324.1:0-2165 GCA_043805105.1 Candidatus Glassiibacteriota bacterium
TCGATCGGAAGTCGCGAATTTAAAATAAATACGGGGGAAAAAGACGATGAAACTCACACTCGACGGCCGCCAGGTTAAAACTTCCGCTGCCGGCGGCGAAACTTTGTTGGATGTAATAAAAACATTGGAACGGGACATCTCCCCCGAGCGGGTGATCGTCTCGATCACCCTCGACGGACAGCCGCTGGACAGCCACACCGAGCACGAGAAGGCCGCCCTCCCGGTGGAACAGCTCGACAGCCTGGAAGTCAACACGCAGAAGCTCTCTTTCCTGGCGCGCAATACCCTGTCCACCCTGGCCGCTTACCTGCCCCAGCTAATCGATATGATGGACCAGGCGGTGGAACTGCTCCACGGCGGCCAGGAGAGCGAAGGGCATCTGTGCCTTTCCCGGCTGATCGACGGTTTGAGCATGGCCAATTCGGCCTGGCACGGGATCGCTCACTTTATCGTAATCGAGGACCGGGCGGCGGGTGATGTAATGCCGGACATGCAGAGCTTCCTCAGCTCGCTCCAGAGTATCCTCGAAGCGCAGAAAAATAACGACGTCGTGCAGATTTGCGACCTGCTCGAATTCGAGCTCAGACCGATTCTCGAGCTTTGGCTGGAACACGCCGGCCGGCTGAACGAAAAACTGAAATGACAGGACACTCCTGCCGGATGAATACCTCTGCCGAGTTCCTCAAGCGGAATCTCGGGTCCCTGGCGCGGCGCTACCCCGAACTGGCCCGGCTGCTGTTGAGCGTACCGCCGGCCGCCGCCGACCTGATCCAGACCCGGGCCGGAGTGCCCTCCCTGCGGCTGAAAAACGCGGGCGGCAGACCCTATACCCTTCACAGTACGGTCGATCCGCTGGCCGAGGCGGAAAGAACGGTCAGGATGCAGCTGCGCCCCGGCAGCAACTCCGGCCTGGTTTACGGCTTCGGACTCGGCTACCATGTCGAGCGCCTGCTCGAAGAGCTGCCGGCCGGCTCCCCGGTACTGGTTATCGAGCCGCAGATTTCGATTTTCCGGCTCGCCCTCGAAAGCCGGGACCTGACTCATCTGTTCGAAAATCAGGAGCTTTTCTGGGCGGTGGGTGAAAAGGATTACGAAGTGGCGCGGCATTTCAGCCGAGTCTTCCGCGTGATCTCTCTCGAGGGCGTCTCGATTATTTCCCACAACGCCTCGGTCAAGCTCTGCGGGGAGTATTTCAACGTCGTGGACGACTACTGCCGCAAGTGGCTCATCACGGTGGGCGGTAACTTCCTGACCAACGTGATCTCCGTTCGCACCTACATGTCCAACACGCTGGACAACATACTGGCGATAGTGGACAACCCCCCGATCATCCGGCTGTTCGGCAGGTTCAGAAAAGTACCGGGGATAGTGATTTCCGCCGGGCCGTCCCTGGACCGCCAGATGGGGACGCTGAAACTCCTGGAAAAGCACGCGGTACTGATCTGCGTCGACACCGCGCTGGGGCCGCTGTACCGCAGCGGCGTAAGTCCCCATCTGGTACTGGCCGGCGACCCGAGCGAGAACAACTTGCGGCACCTGCAGGGCGTGGGCCGTACCGGAGCGGCGCTGGTGGCCGAACCGATGACTCACCCGCGGATCATTTCAGAATTCGACGGCCGGAAGTTCATCATGAGCTTCAACGAAGTGCTGATGAAGAAGCTGGCGGGGGTGCTGGGCGATTTCGGCCGGGTGGAAGCCTGGGGCTCGATATCCACCGGCGCTTTCGACCTGGCCCGCAAGCTCGGCTGCGACCCGATCGTCTTCATTGGCCAGGACCTGGCTTTCACCGGCGGCCGCTACTATGCCCACGGCACGTATCAGGAGCAGCGCTGGCTGCGGGAGCTCTCCTGGCCCGAGAACCTGGACGACGTCCACCGCTGGCGGATGTCCAAGGAAAACGACCTAGACGCCACCGACATTTACGGACGGCCGCTGCGAACCTCGCGCCAGCTCGAGGCCTACCGCCACTACTTCGAAAGGGAAATCTCCGAAACCGAGGCTCTCGTCCTGAACGCCACCGAGGGCGGCACCGGCTTCAGCGGGGTGGAAAACGTCACCCTCGAAGCGGTCCTCTGGCGCTACGCCCGCAGGGAAAGGTCGGTGGGCCGGATAATCGGCCGGGCCGGCGCCTCACGCAGCGAAAAAGAAATCACCCACGCCCTCGA
>JAZDIG010000325.1:0-6201 GCA_043805105.1 Candidatus Glassiibacteriota bacterium
ACGGGCTGTACATCTCGCGGGTCCGGGAAAACAAGGTCAAGAAGACCAAGAAGGCGGTGCAGATCGGCCCGCACGTCATGCTCGACCAGGAGCGCTGCATCCTCTGCAGCCGCTGCGTGCGCTTCTGCAACGAGGTGCCGAAAACCAGCGAGCTGGGCTTTTTCAGCCGCGGCGACCGCGAGATCGTGGATGTTTTCCCCGGCCGCCAGATCGACAACCCCTATTCGATGAACGTCATCGACATCTGTCCGGTGGGCGCGCTCCTGTCGAAGGAGTTCCGCTTCAAGACCAGGGTGTGGTACCTGGAGAGCGCGCTGTCGGTGTGTCCGCGCTGTTCCCGCGGCTGCAACATTTTCATCGATTTTAACCTCAGGCGTCCCTGGAAGAACGACGGCAGAAGGCTCAGCCGGCTGCGGCCCCACCAGAACGACCAGGTCAACAAGTGGTGGATGTGCGACGAAGGCCGCCTGAGTGTCGGATTCGTGGACGATGACGACCGGATCGAAACTCCCCTGGTGCGTAACGGCGGCGGGTTCGAGGAAATCGGCTGGAAAGAGGCGCTGGAAGTGGCGGCCGGCAAGCTGAAAAAATGCAGCGCGGACCAGAACACGGAAGTGGCGGTGCTGGTCTCCGGCTGGGCGGCCAATGAGGAGCTCTACCTGTTGCGCCGGCTGCTTGCCGAATGCCTGCCCGGAGCCAGGGTGGCTTTCACCGTGGCCGGCAACTTCGCCCCCAGCCAGGACGACATCCTGCGCAAGGCGGACAAGAACCCGAACACCACCGGCGCCGGATTACTCGGCCTCACCGATTCCTCGAAAGAGGTGATGGCGGCCGGGGATTTGCTGGAAATGGCCGCCGCCGGCAAAATCGGCGCGCTGGTTATATTCTACCACGATCCGGCCGGCTATCCGCAGACTTACGGCCAGGGCTGGGCTGAGGCGCTCGGCAAGGTGGGCAGCCTGATCTACGTGGGCACCAATTCCTGCGCCACCAGCCAACAGGCCGCTATCGTGCTCCCGGCGGCCGCCTTCGCCGAACGCGAGGGCACAGTGACCAACTTCGAGGGGATGGTGCAACTACAGAACCGCGCCTTCGGCCCCCTGGGCGAATCGCTCCCGGGCTGGGAGATCATACAGAGGCTGGGTGTGGCCTTAGGTGGGAACTTCAAATACTCCAGTGCCGAGGAGATTTTCGACGAACTGGCGCAGAAGGTAGAGGCTTTCAAGGGCCTCGACTACCGGAAAATCGGCCCGCAGGGCTGCAAGGTAAAAACCTACTGAAACATCGGGTGGACTAACAGTGAGCGATCTATTAATAAAAGCGGCAATCGCGGTGATCGTCCTCAACGGCGTACTCGGCTTCGGGGGACTGCTCACCTGGGTGGAGCGCAAGCAGAGCGCGGTGATGCAGGACCGGATCGGCGCTAACCGGGCCGACATCCTGGGCTTCAGGCTCCTGGGATTGTTCCACATCCTGGCCGACGGCCTGAAGATGTTCACCAAGGAGGAGTTCATCCCGAGGACCGACCACCGCGCGCTGTTCGTGCTGGCGCCTTTTATCTCATGGTTTTTCAGCCTGATGGCCTTTGCGGTGATCCCCTTCTCGCCGGCGGTGGAGATTTGGGGCGGGCGGGAATTCAGCCTGCAGATCGCCAACCCGGCGATCGGGATACTCTTCGCCTTCGCCATGATGGGGATGGCGGTCTACGGAGTGGTGCTGGGCGGCTGGAGCTCTAACAACAACTTCGCCCTGCTGGGCTCGATGAGGGCCACGGCGCAGATGATCAGCTACGAAGTGGGCCTGGCCGCGGCCGCGGTGGGCCCGCTGATTATCTACGGAACTCTCGACATGCAGAATATCGTCCTCTGGCAGGGACAGCTCTGGCGCGGCTGGCTGCCGCTCTGGGGCATCGTGGTGCAGCCGGTGGCCTTCCTGCTCTTTCTGACCGCCGGCACCGCCGAAACCAAGCGTGTGCCGTTCGACCTGCCGGAAGGCGAATCGGAGATTATCGGCTTCAACCTCGAATATTCGAGCATGCGTTTCGGCGCGTTCATGTTCACCGACTTCATCGAAAAGATCCTGGTGGCCTGCCTGACCACCACGCTGTTCCTGGGCGGCTGGCAGGTGCCCTGGCTCACCGACCAGGGCTTCGTTTTCGGCGGCGTGCTGGTCCTCGAGCTGCTCGGGATGCAAGTCTTTGCCCTGCAGGTCGCGGCTTTCGCGGTCAAGGTCTGTATCGTGATCTACGTACTGATGCTGGTGCGCTGGACCCTGCCCCGCTTCCGCTACGACCAGTTGATGAATTTAGGCTGGAAAATCCTGCTGCCGCTGGCGTTCGCCAACATTATCGTAACTGCGGTAGTGGTGATGCTATTAAAATGATGGAGAAATAAAAGGAACCGATGGCGATTACGGTCAAAAAAATAGATACGAAAACCCGGCTCACTTTCCTGGAGCGCATCTACATCTGGGAAATCCTCAAGGGCCTCTGGATTACCAACCGCCATTTCGTGGTCAACCTCACCCGCCACATCCTGAACGCGGTGGGGATCAAGACCCGAAGAAAGGGCGCGGTGACCATCCAGTACCCCGAGGAGCACAGGGGCTACCACCACCGTCTGCGCACTCTGCATTACCTGACCAAGCGCGAGGACGGCAGCCCGCGCTGCGTGGGCTGCATGATGTGCGAAACGATCTGCCCAGCCCACTGCATTTACATCGTGGCCAAGGAACATCCCGATCCCAACGTGGAGAAACAGGCGGCCAAGTTTACGATTGATCTGGGCAAGTGCGTTTTCTGCGGGTTCTGCGTGGAGGCCTGCCCGGAGGATGCGATCCGCATGGACAGCGGCCACCTCGAAATCTCCGACTACAGCCGCCAGGGCATGCTGTACGACATCGACCGACTGCTGGCCAATAAGCACGATCCGACGCCGTACAAGGACTACGGGAAGTACAAGGAAGAATACCCCTGAATGGCGGAAACAAATAAACAAGGCAAATTACCGCATGTCCCGTAGGGGCGGTTCGCTGACCGCCCCTGCTTATTTTGGTCTGAATTTACCACCAAAAGGCAGGCTCGTATGCTGAAGAAAAAAGAAGAGGCCTTGATCCATGAACCAGGTCCCGGCGTGACCCGCAGGCTGCTGAATCACGGGGGCAGGCTGATGGCGGTTGAGTTCCAATTCAAGTCGGGCGCGGAAGTCAGGCCGCATACCCATCCTCACGAACAGATCGGCGTCTTTATGAGGGGCCGTTTCGAGGCCACCGTGGGTGGTAAAACTGTCATGGCCGAGCCGGGTGACAGCTGCTACTGGGCCCCCGGTGTGCCCCACGGAGTGAGGTGCCTGGAGGACGGCGTCATCCTGGACGTCTTTACGCCCATCCGCGAAGACTTTCTCCCCGGAGCCTCTTCTGAGCTTACTTCCCCGCCCCTTCCAGAATAGCCCTCACCGCCGGGTTCGGGTTCGTGATGTCAGCGGCTGACCTGACCGTAATGGTCGGGACAGCGCCCAGGTCCTGGTGCAGCTTGATGCGCAGCTGTTCCGCGGGCGTCCGGCCACTCAAGGCGGTGTAGCCGAAAGAACGGCACCACCTGCCGAACAGGAACTCATCCAGCGGGCAGGTCACCAGCCGCTCCAGGCCCTCAGTATTGCTCTGCCAGCTTTCGTACAGATGGACCTGGGAGAAAGCCTGGTCCTGCATGGTGATTTCGTTGCGGCCCTCCCCTCCCACTACCAGGCCATGGCCCAGGCTCCCGATCAATGACTCCAGCCGCTTCATACCCTCGGTGGGCGTGGTGTTTTCCACCAGTGCGTTCTGCACGTTCCAAGAGCAGAGGGTGACGTCCAGGAAGACAATCTCGAGCTGGAGCTTCTGCGCCGCCGGCAGGATGTTTTCCGCCAGGATCGAGCGCCACATGCCCAGGCCCGGATGGATCTTCACCATGGTTTTCTTGTCCCGGTGCCTCATCCGGGCCGCGTTGGATTCGGGCACGGGCTTGGTCGAACCTTGGTACCAGGCCCAGCCCTGGACCCTGCCGGTCTCGATGTCCCGGTACTGGAAATCGCGCAGGTAATTATAGGCCGGATTGGTGGGGTCCATGTCGATCGAATTGAAATGCGGCATGGCGTGGAAACCCATGGCCCGGGCTTTCCGGAGGAACTGTTCCCCCTGGGCGCTCGGCTGAAAAGTCGGGTAGTTTTCATCGTAGGGGTCGCTACGCCATTCGGAGACATGCAGAAGCACCCGTTCCGGTTTTACCTTTGCCGCCAGGGCATCCAATAGAGCCGGGTCACTGTGCACCCAGCTCAGCGCCAGACTGACCCCGTCCACCCAGGCGGGCCGGACTTTGTTCTCCAGATTATAAGCCTTAGCCAGCCAATCACGGTAGACCGCGGCGGGCACTTCCCAGCCGCCGTCATAGACGTTGATCCGCCAGGCCAGTCCGCCGGCGCCCAGGTTTTCATCGATCGGCCCGTAAGCCTCGGTCTCGAACCCCAGACAGCGGTCATCTCCCGGCATTCCCACCTGCAGGGACTTGTAGCGGAAACGGTTATCCCGGCAATGCACCCAGAACCCGCCCTTGTCGCCCTGCAGAATGACCAGACCCGCCTCCCAGAAGTGCGGCCAATTCCAATGGCTGTTCTTCACCAGCGGCTCCTCGAACGCAAGGCGCACCCCCTGGAAGAACGGCGCCACCAGTTCGAGTCCGGGCTTGATTCCGGCCAGGACCCAGCGGCAGGCCCTGAGCCCGGGCCGGGAAGCATATCCGCCTGGCTCGATCACTAGGTCGCCGGTTTCCGGGTCGGCAGACACGGCGATAACCGCATCCCCATACCACGATTCGATCCGGACGTGGACCAAGTTGTCGTTGATCTGGATGCACCTGAACCGGTCGCCGATTTCGTAGCCCAGGGACACCGCCTCCCCCCTGCGATAGATAAGCTGCAGGGCTTGTTTCTGGTCGGCGGAGGCGCTGACCAGCTCCGCGCCGTCCGACTTGCGCACCAGGGACACTATCAGCCCCCGGTCCAGCACGGCTTTCAGGGTTTTCGTATCGACCCGCACGAGGTTGCCCTCGGCGGTCACCATACCGGCCGGATAAGCCGGCTTGGACCAGGCCAGTAGGCCGGTCAGCAGAACCAGGAGAATTCTGATCAAGCCGCTGAATTTCCCGGCCGGGGCGGAAAGTTCGCGAGTCATTTTCAGCTCCATTTTCAGGGTTCGGGGATGAAAATTCTTTGATCGGGAGAGTTTTGCAGGACTGACGAGAAATATACCGACAGGCGAATCCAGGGCAAGAGTGCCGTCGGCGGGGAAAGACGTAGCCGTACCACGGTCAGGCGGATAAGCGGGTCGGCTCCTAAAGCTTTGACCGCACTTATTACTTGATCAGGACCGCCAGGGCCGTGGTAAACCTGTCTATCGCCTGATCGAACTCCGGCTGGCTCTGTTCGCGGTTGAGGTTGAGCTTGAGGACCAGGTTGCCCTGGAGGTCATTGACCCACATAGCCATGTTTTCCAGGGCGGTATTGCTGCTGTTTTCGATTTCGGCAGTGGCGAACAGGGCAAACTGCTTGCCTTTGGCTTTTTCCGGCAGGACGTAGATTCTGCCGATAATAAGATCGACAAAGCGCTTGGTCTCCCAGCTCATGGTCCAGAAGCGGGCCGGCGTGCCCACGATTATCGTGTCATAGCTCAGCACCTCGCGCCAGTCGTCCTTGCCGAAATCCTCCACGCGCGCCAGCCTGACTGTAATCCCCGCGGCGATCAGGTTATCGTATATCCGCTGAGCGGCAATCCTGGTGTTCCGGTCGACCGGCGTGGGGCTGGTGACCGCCTCCAGGGCGTCCGGGCCCTTGATATCGGTGATCGTCTGGAACGGCTCGCCGGAGCTGTAGACCAGGAGGACTTTTTCTTTCGGCGCGTCTTGCGGCGCCTGGGCTTGGGACAGGGATGGCAGTACAAGCAGCAGAGCGGACAGGAATGCCAGTCGGAAAAGCATGTTCACCTCTTTGGATTTTATCAGGTTGATTTTCTGTACATTTAATCTCTCATATAAGTGTCCTGAAAAATAATATTTATTCCTGAACCTGCCAGCTTGTAAAGGTAAGACTGAAATCTAACCGGTTGCATAAAAAAGGCCGCCCGGACGGACGGCCTATTATGAATAAAATGAACATGTACGGGCGGGTTTCA
>JAZDIG010000326.1:0-3735 GCA_043805105.1 Candidatus Glassiibacteriota bacterium
TAGTACAGAATGCCGACCAGGGCGGCAAGCCCGAGCACGATGGGCAGGGCGATCAGCATCTTCCGGATTGCGTTGTTCATCCGGATGCCGCCGGCCAGTGAATCGATGAAATACCTGACCACGCCGGATACGGCCTTGATAGGCATCTCGTGAAAATAGAAATTGCCCAGAGTTACCAGGTTGAACGTATTTTCCTCGTCCCGGGAGGGATACTTGCCGAATAGGTAATGGTCCTCGCCGTCGATAGTATGGACCATCGACATTACGTATCCGCCAGGCAGTTTCCAGGATTCGCCACTGGACACCATTGACTGCATGTTACAGAGAACTTCCGAACGGAGAAAAAACCGGCCCTTCCTGCTTTTGGCGGCCTGGCTGTAGAAGCTCGTGGCGATTGCATGGCGCGCCTGGACCGGCTCGCTTTCGGAGACCGCCGGGCAGACGAAATCGTAGCGCAAGGCCACCTCGCGCGCTCCGGTCACTCCATGCTTGCGGATGTAATCGCGCAGGCTCGACAATCCCTCCTGTTCGATTGCGGCCGCTTCGACTTCCATCCCGGCCTCGAGCATGGCTTTTTTCAGATCACGGTAGTTGATTCCCTCTTTGTCAAAGGCCTGGTAGACCGCTCCGATCTTGATCAGCGCCTCGGATTTGTGCGAGCTCTCCTGGGCCAGCTGGTCGCGTAAATCCTTCGCCTCTTCCAGTTCGACCGCCGTCGTCTCCGTGTAGCGCCGGATCAATCCATCCTCGTCGAGTATCACCGGCAGGGGCAGTTCCTCGATCACCTTGAAGACTTCCAACTCCCTGGGCGGAATGCCCTTGAGCGCATGGTAGCGGGCATTGAAATATCTCCTCAAGCCCTCGTTCCAGATGAAAAGGAACATGCGCTCCAGGCCCGATTCCTCGATGAGCGCTATCGTGTCCGGATCGGTCCGCGCCCCGAGAATGAAAAAATAGAGCCGGCGCACGCTGGAATCTTCCGGTTCCCGGCCGGTGCCCAAGGGTTCCAGGCGCAGCTTTTCCGCAGCGGGCGAAAGCATCAGCCGCAGCGCCTGAATCTCGCACGACTTCGGCATCTGCTCGAAACTGTAGTACTGGCTGATCTTGCGGTCGAGCATACGGTCCAGGGGGCCGAGCGCGAGGGCGTACTCGTGGCCGATTGTCAGCAGGCCGGTGTAGTTGCGGGCGCTGATCTCTTCGATGATCCGGCGAAAATAGTCTTTCGGCTGGCCCTGCTCCACCAGCGCCGCATAACGGCTCGTCTTGATCTGGTCCCTGATGTAGTTTTTTGTGAACATGGTCCCGTAGGTAGCCAGTTCGTGAATGGCGGGGAAACCAGGAGAATCCGCTTTATTCTCAGGCGATTTTTCCAGGTCGATGTCCATCCTGAGCTCCACCCCGTTCCGCCGGCGGTTCTCGAGCTGCTCACCACCCTGCGGGTTCCGGCCCGATCAGGTGGCGCGGTTAATCATCGAGGCGGCGTAAGCGGCGCCGAATCCGTTGTCGATGTTGACCACCGTGACACCGGCGGCGCAACTGTTGAGCATGGTCAACAGGGCGGAAAGCCCGCCGAAATTGGCGCCGTAGCCGATACTGGTGGGCACTGCGATCACCGGCCGGTCCACCAGTCCGCCCACTACCGAGGCGAGCGCTCCATCCATGCCGGCGACCACGATCACGACGGTCGCCTCCAGCAGGTCCTCCCGGCGGGAGAGGACCCGGTGAAGGCCGGCCACGCCCACGTCGTAAAACCTCTCGACGCGGCTGCCGAGCAGCTCGGCAGTCACCGCCGCCTCCTCGGCCACCCGCAGGTCGCTGGTACCGGCGCACACCACGGCGATATGGCCCCGCATTTCCAGAGCTCGTCCCGCTCGCACTGCAATTATCCCGGCCTGCTCGAAGTACTCCGCCTGCGGGTGAATCGCCGCAACCGCTTCGTAATCCCCCTTGCCGGCCCGGGTGGCAATCAGGCTTTGGCCGTTCTCGATTATCCGGCCGGCAATCGATGCCACCTGGTCCGCTGATTTGCCTTCGCAGAAGATAACCTCCGGGAAACCGGTGCGCAGCTGCCGATGATGGTCGACCATGGCGAAACCGAGCTCCTCGAAAGGCAGGGTCTTGAGCAGTTCCATCGCCTCCCCGGCGGTTATCTCACCTTTTTCGACTCCAGTCAGGATCTCTCGGATCCGGTCGGGATGCATGCGAGTTTCTCCAGATATTCAGTGAACGCTTTCTCGACTTCATCCAGCCGTGTCAGCGTGAAAAGCACCCGCCTCAGGGCCGCTCCCTCCGGCAGTCCGCGGGTGTAATAGCTGAAATGCTTCCGCATGAGGATGATGCCGAACTTTTCACCACGCTCCTGGGTCATCAGCCGAGCGTGCGCCAGGGCCAGGTCGAACTTTTCCCGGGGCGCCGGCTCTCCCGGGTCCGGCCGACCGTCCAGCAGAGCGCGGGTGCGGCTGAAAATCCAGGGATTGCCCAGCGCGCCGCGTCCGATCATCACCGCGCTGCAGCCGGTCGCCTGGAACATGCTGACCGCATCCTCCGGCTCGAAAACGTCTCCGCTGCCTATTACCGGAATGGGCAATTCCCGTACCAGCTCGGCGATCACACTCCAGTCGCTCCTGCCCGAAAATCCCTGTTCGCGGGTGCGCGGATGGACGGCCAGCGCAGTCACCCCGGCCTCAACCAGTCTCTGCGCCACTTCCCGGTAGTTCAGGCCGTGCGCCCCCCAGCCGCTTCTGATCTTGGCAGTGACCGGAACGCCGGCTGTGGTTTTCACGACCTCCGAGGCAATCCGGCCAGCCAGCGACGGATCGCGCATCAGCGAAACTCCGCCGTTTTTCTGGATAACCTTGCGCACCGGGCAGCCGAAATTGAGGTCGATGAAGTCCGGTTCGAGCTCCAGGAGCATTCCGGCGGCGGCGGCCATGACCTCCGGGTCCGCACCAAAAAGCTGGATACCCAGCGGCCGCTCCTCGTCAGTAAAACCCAGCAGGTGGCGGTTTTTCTCCCAACCGTAAGCCAAGCCGTCCGCGCTGACCATTTCGCTCCAGGTCACGTCCGCGCCCAGCCGTCGGCAAATCCGCCGGTACACCGAATCGGTTATCCCGGCCAGCGGAGCCAGCACCAGTTTCCCGCTGAAATCCATCACTTCCGGCCCTCACTGTCCCTATTATGCCTCAAACCCAGCTTAATGATACTAAATCACCGCCAGGCTGCCAATGAATATCATTCCCGGAACCCGCCCTCCCGGACACCCTTGCAATGGAGCGCCGTACAATTTAGCTTTGCCCAGCCCATCGCTCCTGTACTTCGGCGCGGAACGCTCAAGTGAAAAACGCCCAGATACACGAAGTCATCGAACTGCTCGAAGATGCCTGCCAACAATGGAACGTGCCGATCGTCACCGAAATGACCCGCAGGCGGCGCGATCCGTTCAAAGTGCTCATCGCCACCGTGCTGAGCCTCAGGACCAAGGACGAAACCACCGCGCCCGCCGCCGAAAGGCTCTTCGCCGAAGCTGAAACCCCGGAGGCCATGCTCCGGCTGAGCGAGCGGTGGATCGCCGAACTGATCTACCCGGTGGGCTTCTACAAGACCAAGGCCCGGAACATCCTCGAGATCTGCCGCCGCCTGGTCGATCAATACTGCGGCCGCGTGCCGGACGAACTTGAGGAGCTCCTGAGCTTCCAGGGAGTGGGCCGCAAGACCGCCAACCTCGTCATCACCCTC
>JAZDIG010000327.1:0-2073 GCA_043805105.1 Candidatus Glassiibacteriota bacterium
TGTTATAGAAACCACTATTATTCCACTCGTGAGGAAACGGGGAAAGGAATCGGCTTTGCCGGGAACAGAGCTGGAAAATAAAGTGAGGAGCTTTATCGAATTGCACCGGATGATCGAAGCGGGCGACCGGGTCCTGGCGGCAGTGAGCGGAGGGGTGGATTCGATGGTGCTTCTGCAGGTGCTGAACCGTCTGCGGAAAGGAGTCGGATTCGAACTGGCCGCGGCGTATTTCGACCATGGGCTGCGGGCCGGCCAGGGCCGCCAGGAAAGCCGGTTCGTCTGCCGGGTCTCTGCCGGGCTGGGAGTGGAATTCACCGGCGGCCGGGCCGAGGACCTGATGGAGCGGGCGCAGGCCGGGGAGAACCTGCAGGAGGCGGCCCGTACACAGCGCTACGCTTTTCTGCGGCGGGCTGCGGAAGGATTCGGCTGCAACCGGATCGCCACCGGCCATCAGCGCGACGACCAGGCCGAAACCGTGCTGCTCCGGCTCAAGTCCGGCAGCGGTTTCGTTGGTCTGGCTGGGATCCGTCCGGTGAGCCGGTCCGGGAGCCTGATCCGGCCGCTGCTGTGCGTCACCCGGGCTGAAATCGAAGGCTTCGCCGGGGAGAACGGGACAGTGTGGATCGAGGACCCGACCAACGCGACCGACAAGTATTTCCGTAACCGGCTGCGCCACGGCCTCATCCCGGAAGTCGTGCGCCGCTATGATCCGCAGTTCGGTGAGAACCTCGCCGGCCTGGCCGCCGAGGCCGCCGAGCTGGTCGACCTGCTCGACCGGCAGGCGGACCGGCTGGCCGCAGGCTCGGTCGAGCCGTCCTCCAGCCGGGAGGTCCGGCTCGATTGCCAGACTCTGCAACAGGCGCCGGGGATCATTCGTCGGCAGATCCTGCGCCGGATCGCGGCGGAGCTGACCGATGGCGGGATCGAGCTTTCGGGCCGGCCGCTCATCGCCCTCGACAACTTGGTCAACCTCGGCCGCAGCGGCACCCGGATCAGTCTGCCCGGCAATCTGACAGCGCTGAAGGAATTCGACCGCGTGACTCTCGGCCCCGGCCGGCGCAGTGGAACGTCAAGAGCTGAATCCGGTATAGAACTTGGACTGGAAAGCGTGACCCGGGTGGAGATGCCCGGCGCAAGCTGGGAGATCGAGGTCAGCGAGGAAGCCGGCGGCTGGCCGGCCGGATTGCCGCCTGCGGGCAATGACGGCGCCCGGGCGCTCGAACAGCGGTTCGATGCCGACCGGATCGCTCTGCCCCTCTGCGCAACCGGCTGGCGGCCCGGAGACCGTTTCCGGCCTTACGGGCTGGATGGGGAGAAAAAACTGAAAAAAATTTTCGGTGAAAAGCGGGTCGCACTCGGCAGCCGGAACAGTACTCCGGTAATCCGGGACGCGGCCGGGACGATTCTCTGGATTTGCGGAGTGTCCCGGTCGGACCGGGCGCCCCTGGCTCCCTCGACCCGGCGGATTATCCGCCTCCGGGCGGCGAGAGTGGCGTCCGGTTTGGAGCCGCCGGCCACAGAGGGTATTATTGACACTCAAATTGTCTAAAAGTATATTTTTAGTCTTGTCGCTCCATCGGGAGCTCGATATTCTCAGTTTCGCTTTCCGGCGGGGGAGGCGCCCCTGTTCCGGAAAGACGATAAGCAGTTGAAGACTGGTTCTTTACCTCCCTGAAAATAAGGAACGATTTGATGGCGAAATCCGCAGGCGGGAAAAAGAAGGGACCGAACAATTCCGGGCCGAAGATGAACAGGCCGGGCGGACCATCGGGCAAGGGGCCGAGGTTCGGCAACTTCACGAAGAACATCGCCTTCTGGCTGTTGATCATCCTGCTGCCGATCACGCTGTTCAACCTGCTGTCACCCGAGAAAGAGACGGTCAGGAAGCTCACCTACTCCCAGTTCATCAAGTTCGTCGAAGGGGGCCAGGTAAAGAGCGTGACGATCATGGAAAAGAAAGTGCTGGGCAAGCTGGAAGCCTCGGGCGCAACGGTCGTCGGCCAGGAAGAGGGTGTGAGCAAGGAGGGTCTGCAGAACTTCGAGACGTTTATCCCGTTCGAGGACCCGGAGCTG
>JAZDIG010000328.1:0-5525 GCA_043805105.1 Candidatus Glassiibacteriota bacterium
AAAGCCCTGGGCACCGACTATCTCGACATACTCGTGCCGCCGTTCGAGGAGCTCGAACAGGTCGACAATCCGTCCTACCGGGAAAATTTCGAGAAAGCCAGGGAAGCGGGCAAGGCCCGCTTTATGGGATTCGCCTGCCACAAATCGATGACCGGGATTCTGAACGCCGCCCGCCGAGCCGGCTATTACGATGCGGTTCTGGTGAGCTATGCAAACGCGGACGATCCCGGCTTTCTGGAGGCGGCCGGATCAGCCGCTGAGGCGGGTATCGGCATCATGACCATGAAAGGCATGCCCGAAAAGATTTCGCTGAACGCCGAAAATCCCGACCTGGAAACCTGCATCGCCCTGTGCAGCGCGATGGTGGAGCGCCAGCACGCCCACACCGTGCTCGCGTCCATGGGCAGCTTCCAGGTGGTGGACATGTTCGTGGACATTCTCCGCACGCGCCTGGGCTGTCTGAACCCGGACCTGGAGCGGCGATTCTGGGCCAGCCGCCAGGGAGAGTACTGCAGCATGTGCGGCAAATGTTCCGGGGTGTGCCCAGCCGGGGTAAAAATACCGGAAATCCTGCGCTATCGCATGTATTACAGCGATTACAGGTTGACCGATTATGCCAAAACCTGCTACCGCAAGCTAACGGGTCACGCAGACTGCTCCGCCTGCCGCCGGTGCGGCCGCTGCGAGGAGCTCTGCACCAGGAAGCTGCCTATCCGCGAGATGATCCGCCAGGCCCATGCCGCCCTTGCCTGAAGGCTTACCGGCGCAGGCGCACAGCAAAACGCCCGGGAGCCGTCCCGGGCGTCGATTTTCCGGATTGTGATCGATAGCATTGAATGAACTACCTCGCAACACCAGTTGCGAGGTACAATCCGATTCAACAATTTTGATTAACCAACAATTCCCCTTTTCACGGGCGGACACATGGGTCCGCCCCTACCCTCTCTATCGCCAAAGGATTGAATCATTTCGGCCGGGTATACTGGACAATAGACTCTTTTGTATGGTAACAAAGCCTCATTAAAAGTGCGGCTTTTCGGGATCGCCGCTTTTCAAGGCAGCGCGGTCAGCCGCTCCCGGATTTCTTCCGGCGGTGGACGAAACCCAGCTCCTTCAGGGCCACTGATTCACAGGCCCGGTCCGTGCACTTGATCGGCTTCATCTTGAGCAGGTCGAGCTGGTCGATAGCCACCAGCTTGCCGCAGCTCTCGCACTGCCAGGCGATGGTCTTGCCGTGGCGGAGGATGTTCTTGACGAAGCGCACGAAGACTTCCAGGGTAAAGGCCTTGGGCAGGAATCCCACACCGCCGAAAGACAGCACCCGCTCCACGATCTCCTTATCGTTGCGCCGGCTCACCGCCGCGATCGGCACCGTGCCCAGGCCGGTAACCACCCGGATCACCTGTTCCACCGATCCGGTTCCCCCATCGCCGAGGTCCAGGTCCAGCAGCACCAGCCCGATCCGCCCCTCGTTGCGTGGATTGGTGACGTAGTTCAGGGCGCGGTCGGCCTGGGTGAAGCCCATCGGGTTGTAGCCCGAAATGTAATTCACCACCGCCTTGGACTCCATCTCCACGTAATCGGCATCGGCGTCCAGCAGCACCACCATGTTGGCCTTGGAGCCGCGCTGGTTTTCACCCTCGCCGTCGGAAGCGGGAGAGGGCTTTACTTTCCTGGCTTGCTCGGCGGGCTTGGCGCCCTGGGTTCTACCGCCCGCGCCCGAACCCTTTCTTCTGTTTCTTCTGCCCATGATTACCACCAGCTCACGTTGCGCTTTTTCCGAAACCGTCTGGACCCGGCCGCCGCCGTTTCAGACCTTCATCATGAATGACTTGTAGGGCTTTACCGCCCCGACTATCCGGTTGTAAATCTTCTTGTCCACTTCCTTGTCCGTCTGGATGACCGCGATCGAATTACCTTCCCGGTCAGTGGTGAAACGGATGTTGAGGATGTTGATCCCGCCGCTGGAGAGGGCCGAGGAAATGTCATTGATGAGCCCCACCCGGTCTTGCTGGTAGATGAAAAGCATGTTGCCGGCCGGGATCAGGTCCAGGTTGAGGAAAGTGTCGATGCGGTTGATCTTGAGCTCGCTGTCCCGGGTGATAGTACCGCGGATACTGGTCTCGCGGTAGCCTTCTTTCTTGGAGAGGATGTCGATGGTCATCGATTCGCCGTAACCCTTGCTGTCGTCCGGCACCCGCTTGACCACGCTGATTCCGCACTCCCGGGCGCGCTGTTCGGCATCCTTGGGTGAGATCACTTCGAGCTGGAATATGTCCAGCAGGCCCTTCAGCAGGTAATTGGTCAATAGATCGATGTGCTTGTTGAGCCTGCCGTAGCAGGTTATCCGCACCTCGTGGGGCTGGTATCCGCCGATGTTAAAGTAGGCGGTTTCGCCGATCAGGTGGGTCAGCTCCAGGAAGCGCGGATCGAGATCGGGCGGGATTTCGAGGTTATTGACCGGGTAGCGCACCATGCGCCGGACCAGGAAATCCCGCATCCCCTCGGCGCCGGACAGCGCCGCCCGCCAGTTGGCCTCGCGGGTCGAGGCCCCCAGGTGAGGAGTGGCGATCAGCCGGTCGCCCAGGAGCGCCAGGGATTTCGCCCCCTCGACGTCCCCTTCGTAAAATACGTCCACTCCCATCAGCACGTCGTCCCGCTGCTTCAGGAACTCTATCAGCTCTTTTTCATCAATTACCTCCGCGCGCGCCGTGTTCACCAGCATCGCGCCTTTCTTGAGCCGTCCCAGCTGCTCGCGGCCGATCATGCCGCGGGTCTTGTCGTTGAGCGGGACGTGGAAGCTGATGAAGTCGGCCTCCGTGAAGATCTCTTCGAGGCTCTTGAGGGTCACGCCGATTTCAGCGGCCCGGGTCTGGCTGACCACCGGATCGAACCCAATCAGCTCCATGCCGAAGCCTTTCGCTTTGGCCGCCACCAGCGAACCGATATTGCCGAGTCCTACCAGACCCAGCAGCTTGCCGGAGAGCTCCGCCCCCATCAGCCCCGATTTCTCCCACCGGCCGGCCTTGACACTGGCATCGGCGAAGGCCAGCCGGCGGCAGGAGGCCAACATGAAGGCCAGCGCCAGCTCCGCCACCGAATTGCTGTTGGCCCCGGGAGTGTTCATCACCTGGACGTTTCTCTGGGTGGCGCAGGCCACATCGATCGTATTCACCCCGGTGCCGGCCCGAACCACGGCCTGAAGCTGGTCTGCAGCCTCCAGTACCTTGCGGGTGATCTTTTCGCTGCGCACGATGACCCCGTGGAAGCCGGCAATCGCGGCCGCCAGGGAGTTTTCATCCAGCCCAATCTTGACTTCCACCTCGATTCCGGCTTCTTCCAGCACCTGACTGGCAATCTGGTCCAATTTACTGGCGATTAACACTCTCGGCATTGCAAACTCCTTATGAACATACAATTACGCTGCTATTTATTATGGAATACACGATTCAGCACCGGATGTCAACTATTTCAAGAGGACGAGCTTGCGCAGGCGCGAAACATCCCCGGCGGTGAGCCTGAGGAAATAGACGCCGGAGGCCACTCTGCGGCCGGACTGGTCCTCTCCGTTCCACTGTACGCTGTAGGTCCCGCCCTCCAGCTCGCGCGACAGGAGAGTCCGGACCAGGCGGCCGCGAAGATCGTAAACGGCGAGAACCACCTGCACCGGCCCGTCGTTCCCGGGCAGATCGAAAGCCACGGTCGTCGAAGGGTTGAACGGATTGGGCACGTTCTGGTGCAGGAAGACGGTTCCGGCGCGGGGAAGTTCCGGCAGGGTGGTTTCGTCCAGGCGGGCCACCACGCCGAGATTGAACTGGGGGCCGGCGCCTGCCGGTACGGTAAAGCTTCCGATCCCGGCCTCGATCCGCCGACCTTCGGCCGTTAGGTAGAGCGTGTAGCTGCCCGCGGTGAGGTTGATGAAGCGGAAGGAGCCGTCCGGGGCCACCGCCGTCGAATCGTTCACGTTGCCCCGGATGTGAACCAGCAGCGGAATGCCCGCTTCGAGGGCCGAGGCGGCTGCCACCTGGCCCAGAACCTCGTGGAAATCGAGCTGGACTGCCAGCACCCGCGTATTTTCGCCGGTGGTATCCTGCCAGGCCACCACCACCCGCTCCGGACCGATTATGTGCACGGCCGGCAGGGAAGCCATGTCGATCCCGGGCACCCGGAAGGTGCTGCCCAGGCTGAGGCCGTTGCGGTCGAGCCGTCGTCCATACAGTTCGTCACTCGCTCCCGGCTGGGTTTCGACCCACAGCACCAGGAAACCGCCGGCGGAGTCGGTAGTGACCGCCGGGTTATGCCGGACGGTGGTGCCGGAGTTGGCCTCATCGCCGACGAGCTCCCGGCGGTAGCCGCCCCCCAGGTCGAGGCTGTCGCCGGCGGGAGTGAACATCCGCCAGTAGATCCGGCTGGTCTGGTTGAAAAATTCCTGCCAGACCACGAGGAAGTTGCCGGAGGAATCGGAGGCGGCCGCAGCCGGACGGCCGGCCGTGCCGAGGTACTGGAGTTTCTGTTCGCTAACCCGGATGCCGTCGCGGGCCACGGTGCGGTCGGGCCGGTAGATGCGGCCGGCGACATAAGCGTTATCGTCGCCGGCGGCCCCCTGCCGCCAGACCACTATCTGGCTGCCGTCCGCGGTGGCGGCCACGGCGGCGAGCCGGCCGCCGCCCGCGGTATATGAAACCACCGTACCGGCGCTGCCGATCCGGTTACCCAGGCTGTCGAAAACTCCCAACATCAGATCTGGGGCGTTTTTGTCCGGCTGCCAACGCTCCCAGGCCAGATAGAAGCGGCCCCTGGAATCCACCGCGCCGGCCAGCGCGCCCAGGTGGTTCTGGCCGGCGGATTCGAAGCTCAGGCCCTGACTTTTCATCTCGCCGGCCGGAGAATAAATCACCCCGTTCAGACTAAAACCGGCAACGCCTTTTTCCTCCCAAGCCACCAGGCTCCAGAGGCCGGGTCCGCCCACGGTTATCGGGCGCGTCTGGGCCCGCGCGCCCGGAGCGACATCGACCGGCGGCCCGGCAAAAGGCCGGCCGTGGCGATCGTATTCCGCTACCCTGATCCGAGCGGAGAGGCCGCTGCCGGCTTCCAGGTATATCAGGAACCGCCCATCGGCCAGGCCGCGGATGGCGACGTTGCCGGTCGCGGTCTGGCCGGGTGCGGGAGACATGTAATAGGGATTTAACACTGTGCCATTGGCGCCGTAATTCTGCAGGCGGAGATCGGTGTCCGTGCCGCTGCGGTGCTCCCAGACGAGTGAGTATCCACCGTCGGCCCGGACCGCAACCGCGCATCTTCCCGCCGGGGTGCCGAAACCCTCGAGCGGCTCGGTAAGGCGTTTATTGGGAGGCAGAGTTCCATCTCCGAGATTGAACGACATTCCGTAGATTTGCGCGCCGCTGCCGTCATCCTCGGTCCAGCCGAGCGCCACCCAGCCCTCCTCGTCCCCCGAAACCGAGGGCTTCCCGGCAGCCAGCCCGGGCCGGGAGCGAACCATTCCGGCGAACGCCGAATCCACGATC
>JAZDIG010000329.1:0-2685 GCA_043805105.1 Candidatus Glassiibacteriota bacterium
CCGGCGCCCCTCGAGCACCCGGGCGGTGACCAGGAGCTGGGCGCTGTGGCAGATAATGAAAGTGGGCTTGCCCGAGTTGACGAAGTCCCGGGCGAAGGCCACCGCCGTATCGTCCCGGCGCAGGAGGTCGGGAGCATAGCCGCCGGGGATCAACAGGGCCTCGAAATTTTTTACCGAAACGTCCTTTACCGCTTTTTCAACCTTGACGGCCGTCCCCTCCTTCTTGCCCTTCACCACTTTACCTTCCTCCAGGCCCACGACTGTCACCTGATGGCCCGCCTCCCGGAAAGCCCGGGCCGGCTGGTGGAATTCCGAATCCTCGAACAGGTTTTCGATCAATGCGGCGACTCTGGCCATGATTTTTCTCCCTTGCCGATGGTGCGGCCGGTGAATCCTGAATAAGATTGAGTATCATTATAGAAAACTCGAGCCGCCGGGTCAAGCCGCTCCCCGCTGGATAGTAGCCGCTGGCCGGGCCGACCCTGGAGCGTTATATTTTCCCGGAAACCAATCGGAATGTAACGTCAGTCAAGATAAAGAGGAGCAATGCTATGGAACTTTCCCTGGCACGGCGGACGGAATCGCTCAGGCAGAGCGAGATCCGTTCGATGACCTCGCGCTCGGTGGCCCGGGGCGGGGTGAACCTGTCGCAGGGCCTCTGCGACCTGCCCACGCCGGAGGTGGTCAAGGCAGCGGCCTGCGCAGCGATAACAGATGACAACAACACCTACGCCCCGCTCAACGGCAAGCGCAGGCTGCGGGAGCTGATCGCGGAAAAGTTGAAATGGTTCAACGGGATCCAGGCGGACCCGGAAAAGGAAATCACCGTGGCGAGCGGCGCCACCGGGGCATACACCTGCGCTCTGCTGGCGCTTCTTGACCCCGGCGACCGGGTGCTCAACTTTGAACCCTTCTACGGTTACCACGTCAACCTGATCCGGCTGCTGGGCTTCGAGCCGGTCTTTTTCAGACTGGAACAGCCGGGCTGGAAGATCGACCTTGACGGGCTGGAGAAGAAGCTGGCCGAGGGAGTCCGGGCGGTGGTGATCAACACGCCGGCCAACCCCAGCGGCAAGGTGTTCACCCGGGAGGAGCTGGCCGCGGTGGGTGAACTCTGCCAGAAATACGGAATATGGATCATCACCGATGAAATCTACGAGCACATCACGTTCGGGAGCCGCGGGCATGTCAGTATCGCCTCCCTGCCGGAGATGTTCAGCCGCACGGTGACTGTCGCCGGTTTCAGCAAGACCCTGGCCATGACTGGCTGGCGCCTGGGCTGGGCCTCCGGGCCGGCCCGGGTGATCGAGAAGATGTCCCTGATCAGCGACCTCCTGTACATCTGCGCTCCCCACCCGCTGCAGGAGGGAGTGGCCCGCGCCCTGCCCCGGCTGGATAAATCCTACTACGAGGGCCTGGCCGTGAAGTACGAGGCCAAGCGCAGGCTGCTGGCCGAGGCCCTGGCGGACGCCGGCTTTTGCGTGCTGCCCCTGGAGGGCACCTACTTCCTGCTGGCCGACTACAGCGAGGTGTACGGCAACCTGAAGTCGAAACAGGCGATGGAGCGGCTGTTCGAGGAGAAGGGGGTGGCGAGCGTGCCGGCGGCGAGCTTTTATTCGGGCGGCTACGACCGGACCTGGCTGCGGTTCTGTTTCGCCCTGGAGGACAGCGAGCTCGAGCGGGCGGCCGGCCTGCTGCGCGGATAGGGGGATGAAACTTAACGTTGCCGGAGGTGTTCAGAGGGCCGTCAGCACCTCGCGGCAGAAATCGGTCAGGGAGTCGTCCCGGGCGCCGGCCACCAGCACCACGTCCCCCCGCCCCGCTTCGCCTGCTATGAACCCGACCGCCTCGGCGCGGCGCTCGAAATAGACTGCACTCACTCCACGGCTTTTAATATCCTCCACGATGTCCCGGCTGGATATGTCCTTACTTGCAGTCCCGCCCGCGTAGTAGATTTCCGGCAGGATCACTAGGTCCTGCGGGCCCAGGCAACCGGCGAGAGTTTCCGCCAGCTCGGCCCTCATGAACTTCGCCGGGCCGAACCCGTGCGGCTGGAAGACTACGATCTTGCGGCGCAGGCCCTTCCAGTGGTTCAGCGCACCTATCACCGCGGCCAGCTTGGCCGGGTTGTGCGCAAAGTCATCGACCACGGTCACCCCCCTCTTTTTCCCCACCACCTGGAAGCGGCGGGCCACCCCCTTGAAAGACGGCAGTATCCGGGCGAAATCGGCTCGGCTCACCCCGGCGGCCTCGCACAGCGCCAGGGCGGCCAGGGCGTTCTGGACGTTGTAAAGCCCGGGCAGGGGGCAGGCGAAGCTGACTCCGGCCACGCTGAAACGGGAACTCAAGGATTCGAGCTCGATCTTTTCCGCAGCCAGGGCGGTGGTGCGGTCTTGGGTGGAGAAGCGGACGATACGGGCCTGGAGGCCGGTCAGGTGGAGCCGGGCCAGGTTGGGGCAGTCGGCGTTGACGATCAGCTGCTCCCGGCAGCTTCCGGCGAAGCGCTCGAACATCGGCAGAAGGCTCTCCAGCTCGTGGTGGTCACGCTGGATGTTGAGGATCGCGCCCACTGCCGGCCGGTAGCCGGTGATCGAGCCGTCGCTTTCGCAGGCCTCGACCACGTAAATCCCGCTCTTCCCGCCCAGGGCGTTGCCCGTGCCGGGGCGATCGGTCCAGTTGGCCACG
>JAZDIG010000330.1:0-9626 GCA_043805105.1 Candidatus Glassiibacteriota bacterium
CACGTTCATTGCAATTTTCCGCAGTCGAGAGTCCACCCGCCGGAGCAATTCAGGCAATGAACGTGCCGGCCCGCCCCCGGCTCCCTAACCCTTCCACTCCGACAATCGCCGACCATGACCCGACCTTCCGTAAAACCCCTCTCTGGAGGCCCTATGACAGCCTTTCGGCTATTCAAACCGCCACCGGCAAGTAAAAAGGCGATCTTCCTGCTGCTCGGTCTCTTCGCATACGCTTCGCCTCTGTGTGCACGGATCAGGATCATTATCGACACCGATGCCGGCTGCGGGCTGGCCGACCAGTTTGCGCTCGCCTATGCTCTCTTGAGTCCGGAGATTTTCCAGATCGAGGGTATCACGGCCGTGCACGATGGGCCCGGCACCCTGGAACGAAATTTCCTGGAAATTCATCAGGTGATCGGGATGGCCGGCGCGAGCGGCATCCCGGTGGTCAGAGGAGCGGACCGCCCGCTGAATTCGGTAAAGGAGCCGGTCGACAGTCCCGCCGCCCGCTTCATCATCGAAAGGTCGAAAGCCGCCGGCGCTGGCGAGCTGGTGGTGCTGGGGACAGGCCCGGCCACTAACCTGGCCAGCGCCATACTGCTCGACCCGTCAATAAAAAACAGAGTCACTTTCGCCTGGGCGGGGGGCACGAAATGGCCCGACGGCAAAGGCGGCGAGCCTAACAGCCGGCTGGATCTGGCGGCTCAGCGGGTGCTCTTCACCACCGGCGTAAAACTCAAGTTCATCCCCTGCGGCAACAACCGGCTGGTCCAGAACCGGGCCGCCAGCGCCAGGAACCTGCGGGGGACTAGCCCCCTGGGCGATTATCTGCACCTGCTCATGGCGGCCAACCGCGGGACCAGCCGGGAAGAGTTCGACATCCTCGACCTGGCCGCCATCGGCGCAATCGCGCATCCCGAACTCGCCCATTGGCTGACTGCTCCGGCCCCCTGGGTATTCGACGACGGCGACTACGACACCGGCTGCACCTACTGGCCCATGGACGTGGCGGCCGACCTGGTGGAAAGCCCGGACAGCGCGCCCGCACCCCTCTGGGATGAATTTTACCGCAAAGTGCGCGAAGCCGCTCCCGCCGGTAAATCGGTGAGGGAGGAGCTCTGCCGGGTGCTCAACGTCCACCCGAACCCGCCGGACGTGCAGCCGGTCGAAGGCCCGCCCGAAAAGTTCTCCGGCTTCAACCGGCAGGAAGTGACCTGGCCCACCATCTTTGGCGAATACGTACCGGCCTACGTCTGCAAGCCGGCAAATGCGAGCGCTAAGAAACTGCCCGCCATGATCTGCCTCAGCGGCACCAGCGGCGACCGGATCCTCCTGACCAGTGAATTTTACGGTATCGCCGACTACGTTTCAATCGGCCAGAAAGAGCCGCACGAGATGTTGCACGGCTGGGCCTCCGAGCTGGCCCGCCGCGGCTACCTCACCCTGGCCATGACTCAGCGCGGCCTGGGCGACCGCGGCCGCACGGGCGACAACCAGAGCAAGGCCGCTCTTATCCGCGGGTTCACCAGCCAGGGGATCCACACCCATGAAATCCGCCAGGCCCTCACCTATCTCAGCCGCCGGCCGGACGTCGATCCGCAGCGTATCGGCTGCACGGGCATGAGTTTTGGCGGGATCACCACCTTTTACACCACCGCAGTCGATCCCCGCTTCAAGGTGGCCGCTCCGCTCTGCGGCGGCGTGGGCAGCCTGCGGCAGATGGTCGAGATCGGCACGCCGGGCTATCATGGAGTCTACTGGTGGGTTCCGCGCATCCTGCTGCACTTCGACCAGGGCGAGCTGGTGGCGGCCCAGGCGCCCCGGCCCTACTTCATCGCCGCCCCGCTGGATGATATCGGCATGCCACGGGAGGCCGTCCAGGAGCTGCTGGACAAGGCCCTGCCCTCCTACCGAGAGGCCGGACGGCCTGAGGCCCTGGTGGCCTACCGCCCGCCGGGAGAACACGCCTTCACGCTGGAAATGTTCGAAGAACTGGTAAAGTTCCTTGACAAGTACCTGTAAAGCCGAGGAGTCCGGATGAACGCCCAGAAATTACGCCGCGCTGTCTCTCTGACCGCCCTCTTCCTGCTGACTGCCTGCACCCTGCCGGCTGCGGCCGAAAAGAAAATGATCATTTTCGATACCAACATCGGCGGGGGACATCGACGATGCCTTCGCTCACGCCCTGGTCCAGATCAGCCCCGAGTTCGAGCTGCTGGGGATTACCGTGGCTGATGGCCCCACCGAGGCGCGCGCGCGGGTGAGCTGCCGGTTGCTCTGGGAAACCGGCCAGGAAAGCTACCCGGTGGCGGCCGGCAGACCCACGCGGCCCGGGAGCGAACCGGCGCCTCAGCTTCACTGGGGCGAAGGCTTCGACCGCTATCGGCCTTCGGCTGAACCGGCCGCGGACTTCATTATCCGCCTGCTGAAAAAGTACCCGCATCAGGTGACGGTTATCAGCGTGGGCCCGGTCACCAACCTGGGCGATGTCATCGCCAAGGACCCCGAGGCTTGGAAGCTGGTCAAGGAAGTCTACTCCATGTTCGGCTCCTTCTATATGGGCTACGGCGGCGATCCCAGGCCCAGCGCGGAGTGGAACGTGGTGGCCGATGTCAAGGCCTCCCAGGCGTTCATGACCAGCGGCGTCCCCATCACCCTGGCCGGGCTGGATGTCACCACCATGGTCAAATACGATGAAAAGCGCCGCCTGCAGCTGCTGTTCCGCAACTCCCCCCTCACCGATGCCCTCTGCGCCCTCTATACTCTCTGGTCAATCGACCGGCCTGTCGAGCGCACCCCCACTCTTTTCGACCCGGTGGCGGTCACCATGGCAATCACCGACCGCTTCGTCCGCGTTCGGGAGGCCAACGTACGGGTCACCGACGAGGGGTATACGGTGATCGACGAAAGCCGGGCACCCAACTGCAGAATCGGCGTATCGATCGACACCGACGGCTTTATCGACTGGCTGGCCCGCCGGCTCCTGGCCCAGAACCTGATGCGCTGAATCCCGCTGGATGAGCCACGGCAAAAACTTTGAAAGGCTCTTGTATCGGTTTATATTGGGTGGGTTTATCCGGAGAGTGGAGAGATGAACCGCTTATATTCGATTTTACTGACAGGGCTTTTGCTGACGCCGTCGT
Source organism: Candidatus Glassiibacteriota bacterium (assembly GCA_043805105.1). Classification (GTDB taxonomy): domain Bacteria; phylum Gemmatimonadota; class Glassbacteria; order GWA2-58-10; family GWA2-58-10; genus JAZDIG01. The sequence continues at coordinate 3,144 of JAZDIG010000330.1, forward strand.
ACTCCCTGGCCCGGCTCGAAGCGGGAGGCGGCCTTTCGCTGGCCTGGCCGCAGGGTGACTTCAAGCAGCAGGTGGACTTCGCCTGGGGCGGCGCCGGACGGGCCGGCTGGACTTTCGGCAGCCAGCCGGCTGCGGCCGCCACCGTCTTCTTCGATTTCAACTACCTCAATTACGGCCGCGAAAGGCGGGTCGAGCCGTTCAGCACCACCATCCCCGATGTGGTGGTGAACGTGGTCACCGACAATTTTATGATCCTGGTCAGCCCGGGGCTGGCTTTCGGGGTCGGGCGCGGGCCGGTGCGGCCCTACGGCGAAGTATTCGGCGGGATGACCTATATCGCCACCAGCACCCGGATCGAAAACCGGGGACTGGCCAGTGAAACGATTGCCGAATCGACCAATTTCGACGATTTCACCTACAACGTCGGTGCCGGCGCAGGCCTGAAGATTTTGGTCTGGAAGAAAGACCTCGACGTCAAATATCCAGAATTGCGCGAAGCCCTGATCGACATCAAGCTAAGTTACGTCAAGGGCGGCCAGGCGGAGTATCTCAAGAAAGGCTCGATCCGGCGCAGCGGCGGCCGGGTGGAGTACGATACCGTCCAGTCCAGTATCGATCTCATGCGACTCAGACTCGGTGTTAGCCTATCATTCTAATCCTAATCTCATCCGGAACCGCTCATGGAAACCAGCCAACGGACTATTGGACTCTCTTGTGCCTTTCTGATTGCATCCTGCTTTCCGGCATTTGCGCAACTGGAGGTCAGCAGCGGGTTTTCCTTCGTCACGCCGATGGGAGAATTCAACCAGATCGTGGAATCTCTCTGGGGCCACAAGGGTGGGCAGCGGGGAATAGGCGGCGAAGTGAAAGCCGATTGGGGATTGGGCAAGCAGTCGGCCCTGAAGTTCGGGGTATTCGGCGATGTGCTTTTTATCGGTTTCGGGAATGGTACACGCGGCGATCCTTTCGGTACCTCAGAGATCGAAAGCTATAAGTTTTCAACTATGGGCGAAAAAAGTACCAGATTAAATCTACTCATGATCAGCAGCGGAATTTCGATCAGCCCCCGCCGAGGGTCTTTGAGGCCCTACGGAGAATTTTTCGGCGGGATCACCAGTTATTCGAACAGCTCCAGCCTGTTCAGAGTGTTTCTGACCGGGGGGAGTGGCTCTGTTACGGTACCTCCCGCATTCAGAAAGCCCTATTACCCGGAGAGTGAACCGCTGCGCATCGAGGATCGCACCTGGCATGCCGGTTTCACCGCCGGCCTGAAATTCCTGATGTGGCCGCCGGACCAGGAAAGTGAGAAAGATAAATTCCTTAAACAGATTTTTATCGATTGGAGTTTCAGCTATGCCAGGAGCGGGTACCTGGAATATTTCGATGAGGCCTCCATCCTGCCTGAATCGGGATTATTCATTCCTGATCAGACTGTGATCCTGACCCACGAAATGCTCGAGTCGAGAATCGAAATACTCAAGATGCGTATATCGTTGACTTTTGGATTTTAGCCAACGGCGGGGCGAGGCTGTTCGATGAGTGAACGGAGTCCGGCGCCGGGACAAAAATCAGCCGCGGCGGCAGCCGGGCAACAAGCAGAATACATCTACGAGGGCCGGGTAATCTTCTTCACCAGCCTCGGCCACGCCATGATGCACGTGATGGAATTGATCTACGCCGGCGTGCTGCCTCTGTTGCTGATCTATTTCGGCCTTTCGCTGGCCCAGGTGGGCGCGCTGGTTTTTCCCAGCCTGGTAATCCTGGGATTGGGCAGCTTTCCGGCCGGTTTTCTCTCCGACCGCTGGAGCTCTTATCGGATCTTTCTGCTGTTCTATTTCGGCTCGGCCGCCGGCTGCCTGCTGGCCGGGCTGAGCCGGTCGGTCTGGCAATTGGCGGCGGCGCTGAGCCTGCTGGGGCTTTTCATGAGCCTTTACCATCCCGCCGGGCTCGGTCTGATCTCGATCGGGGTGCGGCGCAAGGGACTGGTGATGGGCCTGCACGGTATTTTCGGTAACCTGGGGCTGGCCATATCGCCGTTTCTGGCTGGACTGCTGGGGGTGCGCTACGGCTGGCAGACCGCCTTTTTCGTCCCGGCCGTGCTGAGCGCCGCCTGCGGGTTGGGGCTGCTGTTTTTCCCGATCAGGATCGAGCACCACGAGCTGGATGCCGAGGGAAAGCGGGTCAAGCCCTCGATCGAACCCGGCACACGCCGTACTCTGGTCTGGCTTTACATCATCATGATCGTGCTCGGCTTCGTCTACCGGGGGACCATGACTTACCTGCCCAAGTACATAGGGGAAGAGGTGACGGTGACCTGGCTCAGCGCCGTGGCGGCGGGCGGCCTGTTCGCCTCGATTACCCTCACCATGGGCGGCCTGGGCCAGGTCTGGGGCGGCCACCTCTCCGACCGTATCGACCCGTTCAGGCTCTATCCGCGGGTAGTGCCGTTTTTCGCGCCGCTCCTGCTCTGCGCCGCCTTTTTCAGCGGCTGGCCCCGGGTAGTGGGCATGTGCATTTTCTTTTTCTTCTTTTTCTCCAGCCAGCCGCTGGAAAACCAGATGATCGCCCTGGCCACGCCTCCCGGTTACCGCAGCACCGGCTACGGAGTCAAGTTCAGTCTCAACATGGGGATCGGCGCGGTGGCGGCACCGCTCTGCGGCTGGATCGGCGACGTGTTCGGCATGGCCTGGATTTTCTATACCCTGGCGCTGGTACTGCTGTTGGCCGGCGCCGGCGTCTTCAAGCTCAGGGCCGTGCACAGGCAGACTCTTTCCACCGCGCCCGCCTGATTCCATTTATCAACTTTCAGGTTCGGCCGGCCTGGCCCGCCACCAGGCGGCCAGAATCGCTCCGGCCAGGTTCTGCCACAGGCTGAAAAGAGCGGCGGGCAGGGCCGCCAGCGGGCTGAAATAGCTCACCGCCAGGACTGCGCCCAGGCCGCTGTTCTGCATGCCCACTTCCACACTCAAAGTGCGAGTTACAGTCTTCTCTCTACCGGCCAGCCGGCCGCCCAGGTAGCCGAACCCGAAGCCGGCCAGGTTGTGGAGCACCACCGCCAGGCCCACCGCCAGCGGCATGGCCTGGATGTTGTCCCGGTTCATCGCCACCACACAGGAGATAATCGCCACGATCGCGGCGATCGCCACCGCGGGCAGCGCCGGCGCAACCAGCCGGACCACGGACGGCGCCAGCTTTTTAACCAGCACTCCGGCGGTCACCGGTACCACGATTATCATCATGATCGAGCTGAATAGCGCACCCACCGGCACCGGCATCCACTGATGGGCCAGGAGCCAAACCTGGGCCGGAGTCGCCAGCGGAGCCAGCAGGGTGGAACAGAGGGTCAGGGTCACGGACAGGGCCAGATCGGCGCGGGCCAGGTAACAGATCACGTTCGAGGCAGTCCCGCCGGGACAACAGCCCACTATTACCAGTCCCACCGCCGTTTCCCTCTCCAGGCCGAACCCGGCCGCCAGTGCCAGGGCCGCGAGCGGCATCACGGTATACTGCAGGCCGACTCCCAGCGCCACCGTCTTCCAGCGCCGGAACGCCCGCAGGAAGTCCGCGGGGGAAAGTGTCGCGCCCATCGAAAACATGATCAGGCCCAGCAGGCGGTTGATGTAAATCTCGATGGCCAGAAAGGGCGCAGGCTTAAGGAAAGCCGTCAGCGCAAAGACGAGAGCCAGGACGGGGAAAAACGTTTCGATCTTATGAAGCAGCCATTTCAATACGGAGGATTCCTTTCTGAGCCGGCGGCGGACCAGCCTCGAATATACCGCCTGCGCTTCGTGCGACACAAGAAAGTGCAGCCAGCCACCGCAGCCGGTTCCTGGCTCTCTCCCTTGACTATTCAGGTGCTCCCGGACATTTTAAAAGAAGAATCAAGCTGACCAGCCGGGCGTGCCGGATCGATCCGGGACCGGGAGCGGCAATCGGGGCCAGGGGTAGCACGTGAGTTAAAAGTGTTCCCAGAAGGCCCAGGGGGAAGTCTCCGTAGAACGAAGAGGTCAATATGAGTGAAGGCCGGACTGAGATAAAAACCGGGCTGCCGACCGTGCCGTTCGGCCCGCACCGGGTCACCCGGCTGATCCTGGGAGGCAATCCGATTGTCTTCAACAGCCATTTCAGTGAGGAAATGAGCCGGGACATGCAGTCCTGGTTCACTCCGGAAAGAATCGTCCGGACCCTTCACCGCTGCGTGGAAGTGGGGATCGACACATTTCAGGGCCGTGGCGATTACCACCGGATATTGCACTATCTCGAACTGTTTCGCCGCGAGGGGGGGCATATCCAGTTCATCGCCCAGACCGCCAGCGAGATGCACGACATTCATCACAACATCCGGGTGGTTGCCGCTTTCGGCGCCGAGGGGATCTATTTCCACGGTACGGCCACCGACAGCTACTGGCGGGAGGGCCGGATCGAGCGGGTCCGGGACTATCTGAAAACGATCCGGGACACGGGAGTCCAGGTGGGCCTGGCCGCTCATCTGCCGGAAATTTTCGACTACGTGGAAGACCACGGCTGGGACCTCGACTTCTACATGACCCCCTTCTTCAATGTCGCGCGCAAGCCCAGGGAGAGCGCGGTGATCACCGGCAGGTTCCAGGAAGAGGAGTTCAACGATGAGGACCCGCCGAGAATCTGCCGGTTCATTCAGAGTACGGGCAAGATGTGCCTGGCTTACAAGATCCTCGGCTGCAGCCGCAAGGCCGGCAGCCAGGAGCAGGTCAGGGAAGCCTTCAGGTGGGCGTTTGCCCGGATCAAACCCACCGACTGCGTGGTGGTGGGCATGTTCCCCAAATACCTGGATCAGCCGGAGCTGGACGTGCAGTACGCAGCCGAGGCGATCGAAAGGGCGAAAACCGAATGGGTGCCGCTGATTTAGCCGCCACCGGCAAGTCTTTAGCTGGATAAAAGCGTACACGCGTAAGAGGAGTCGTGGATGGAACCGGTAAAATTCATCCTGGTGGGGACCGGCAATATCGCCAACACTTACGTCAACGCCACGCGCAAAGTGGCCCAGGCCGAGATAGTCGGCGTGGTCAGCCGCAGCCTCGAACGCGCCGGCCGGTACGCCGCGGAAAAATCGCTGGGACGGCCTTTCGACAGCCTGAAAGCGGTGGAGGTGGGATACGAGGCGGTGATGCTGGCCACCCCCAACGGCCTGCATCATCGGGACGCCATCGAGGCGGCCGGGCTGGGTAAGCACGTGCTGACCGAAAAACCCCTGGATGTGACGCTGGCGAACATGGACCGGATGATCGAGGCCTGCCGCCGGGCCGGAGTACGGCTGGGAGTTTCTTATCAGCGGCGGATGAGTCCGGCCAACCTCGCGCTCAAGGGCCTGATCGACCGCGGCGCACTCGGCAGAATCTACGCCGCCGATCTGGCGGTCAAATTCTACCGGGGCCAGAGCTACTACGACAGCGGCGCCTGGCGTGGGACGCTGGCTGTGGACGGCGGCGGGCCGTTCATCCAGCAGGCGAGCCACAACGTGGATACCCTCACCTGGCTCTTCGGCCTGCCGCAGAAAGTACTGGCCAAAACGGCCCTGTTGGCTCACAACGGCATCGAGGTGGAGGACCACGGCTGCGCCATCCTCACCTACCCGGGCGGCATGATCGGGACGATAATCGCCAGCACGGTGACCAAACCCGGCTACCCGGTACGTCTGGAGATACACGGTGAAGCCGGCAGCGTGATAACGGTCAACGACGAGATAGTGAGCTGGGACGTCGAGGGGGTAAGCCGGCCCGAGGTCCGGTCGGCCGAAACTATCCACAGCGGCGCCGGCGCCGGCGGCGTGGCGGTGACCGACACCAGCGGCCACGAGGCGATTATCGCCGATTTCTGCCGGGCGGTGCGCGAAGGACGGGACCCGGCGGTGACCGGAGAAGAGGGCCGCAGAACCGGGCTGGTCATCGACTCGATCTACCGCGCCAGCCGCGAAGCCCGCGAAATAGCGGTGTAAGGCCGTACACCCGGCCGGACGAAGTACCGGCGCTTTCAACAAGCCCTTCAATCTTCAGCGTTCTCCCAAATGTAAAAGCCCCCGGCCTCGAATCGAGGCCGGGGGCTTTCAGTTATCGCCCTGGTATGCGGGGTGAATCAGAATCCCAGGGAGATGGTGAAGAAGTTGTCAGCCGAAAGGCGACCTTTATTCATATAGGCGTAGTTGAAGCTGATCGCCCTGCCGCCGAAGGTCTGCTTGAACCCGCCGCCGAAGCTCATGCCCCGGAAAGTGGGGTCGTCGCCCAGGTAGGCGTAGCCAATCTCATCCGTGTTATTGGTGTACTCGTCGGTCTGAATCTGCCAGCCGAAACGCAGCGCTCCCGAGAGAAACGGGGTGAAGTTGTAGTTGAACTCCGTGCCCGTCGAATAGCTGACCGGGATGTTGCTGTTGCGCCAGATTTCAGCGGCGGCCAGCCAGTTGGCCGTTTCGCTGGTGTAGAGGTTGTAGGCCAGCGCGATTTTCACCAC
>JAZDIG010000331.1:0-8682 GCA_043805105.1 Candidatus Glassiibacteriota bacterium
GTGATGCCCACGTCCACCCCGGCCCGTAGAGCCATGGCTCCGGCCTCTTTCTGGTCTCCGGCCACTCCCCGGGTGGTCAGGGTCGAGAAGCCGTCCCCTTCGCTGAGCACCACGCCTTTGAATCCCAGTTCCTCCCTGAGAATGTGGGTCAAAAGAAACCCGGAGGCGTGCGCCGGAATCCCATCGATCTCCGGGTAGGTCGCCATCACCCCCAGGGCGCCGGCTTTAGTGATCCCGGCTTCCCAGGGAGGCAGGAAAACTTCCCGCAGCAGCCTTTCCGAAACCTCCATGGCCCCCTGTTCCATCCCGCTCACCGGCTGGCTCTGGCCCGGATAATGGCACAGTCCGGCCACGACTTTATCTTGGGAAGATATGTCCTCTCCCTGTGCGCCTTTCACGATTGCCTCGGCTATGCGGGCGCAGAGGAAAGGGTCCTCGCTGTATCCTTCCTGGTTGCGGCCCAGGCGTGGATCGCGGTTAGGCTCGACCACCAGGGTGAAAAGCTGGTGTATCCCCACTGAACGGGCCTCGGCTGCGGCTGCTGCGTAAATATCACGGACAAGGTCCATGTTCCAGCAACTGCCGAGGCCCGGGCCCTCCGGGAAAATCGTGGCCCCGGAACACATCAGGCCGTGCGTACCCTCTTCGACCTGAATCAGCGGTATTTTCAGCCGAGTCTGTTCCTGCGCGATCCGCTGCAGCTGGTTGAAAAATGCGGCCTGCTGAGCCGGACCCTGGTGCAGGATGGTGTTGGCCAGGGTAAAAAAACCGCCCCCCGGGCCGAGTCCAGCCACCAGCCCGCCCGCGGCGAAGCTGCGGCAGGATTCCATCTTGGCGGAAATGTCCTCGCCCAGTTGATCCACGTACACGCAAGGCCAGTTCAGCTGGCCGATCTTTTCCTCCAGGGTCATGCGGCCCAGCAAATCCTCGACCCGGCAGTCTATCCGGGCCTGGGGGTCCAGGTACACTGGCCGGTCGGCCTTTTCCGCTCCGCAGGCGGCCGACACCAGGGCCAGGCTCAGGCCCGCCCTTACGGTCCAGCGCCGTATATATCTTATCCCGTACATGCTTGTCCTCAACCGGAAAAACAACTTTTACTCGAAAATCCTGCGAAATTTCAGTGTAGTCATTCGCGGTAGCCGTTCCGGTCTGAGGAGGGCAGCGGCCGAAGCCGGCCCAGCAGCTCATTCAGCCCAACCACGGCCTCGATCACCAGGTGCTCGCCGGTACCCGGCCTTACGCGGGTCGCCTCGTCATTGGCCCCGTACCCTCCCAGCGCGGCCGCCTCGAGGTCGGGGAAATAACCGAAATCGCCATTGGTATAACCGGCGACGATCAGGTTTTTCAAGGGCGATTTTTCCCTGAGCGAACGCTGATAAAGGGAAAAGAATTCTCCGGGAAGACCGACAAAGCCGGTTTCGGGAGTGAGCACCAGCAGGCTGACCGGAAGCTCGAGGTCTCCCGTTTCGGCCGAGAGTCTTTCTATGCTTTTCCGTGTCGCCTCGTCAACGGCGGCAGCCTTCCACCGCTCCAGGTCCCATCTTCCCCGGGCCTGGAAACGGATGGTTTTCCAGGAGAGTTCGTTCGCCGCCGTATTCTTGTCCGGGACGATCGATCCGGCGACCCGGATAACCTCCCCGGCCAGCTCCCGCCCGACTTCCTGCACCCGTTCGGCGCGCCTGTCGTTCTCGTCGGCAAAGTAAGGGTTCATGTCTCCGCAGGCACCGTTGATGAAGATGCAGAGAGGTTTGTCCGCCAGCGACTTCTCCACTTCCCGGCACATGGCACCCGGGTAATCGGGGGAATAAAGCAGGTTATCGAAGCCGAGGATTACGGGGTGGCAGGCATAGTTGACCAGCAGGATCCTGGTGCGCCCCTGCAGGTTCTCCATCCTCTGCACGAAAACCGTCTGCTCCACCGGCCCCAGCGGCTCCTTCCGGGGGTCTTCCCAGACCATTTGCACCCCGCCGTCCGGAAGCTTCCGGATCCGGTTGTAGTTCAGGTCCACTTTGCCGTAACCGGTTCCCAGCCGCACCGGTTCCAGGTTTCTGAAGGCTTTTTCCAGCGCCTCGACAGTCTTGTCGCAGATTGCTTTTTCGAAATCGGGCAGGGAGTCGATCCTGGCACCGTCGGACAATGAAGGGCCCGAGTGGGTGTGGGTCGCGATGAAAATGACTTCCTCGATTCCGGTCTTTTTTCTGATCCGGCCGGTCAGCTCTTCGTTGACTGTCCGGCTGAAAGTACCGATGAGGTCGTAGACCGCGATGCCGATACTGCGAGACCCGGAGCGCAGCACGAGAGCGCGGATGAAGAGCGGCTCCATCACCCCTCTCGACAGTTCCTTGCGGGCGCCGTAGCCCGCCATTTTCAAGCCGGCCGGAGGCGTGATCTCGACCGCCGCGGCCCCCGCCTCGATTGCGGCGCCAAGCTCGGCCTGTAGTAAAAAAACGAGAACACCGAACGACAGGAGTATGAGGTTTTTCATTCGGTTTTCCTCCACGGTCAAAAATGAATTCTATCCATTATCAGCCTGGATCCATAAACTGTAACGACCTGGCTCACCTGCCGCGGCGACCGGGTCTGGCCAGGCTTCGGCGTTCCTTAAGGCTTCTTCCCGCTTTCCAGCACCAGCACCCAGTCGCCGTCTCCAGTACTGTTCTTTCCCGGCGGCGTGAACTGTCGCGAGCCGACATTGGCAAACGGCGAGTCTGCGATGCCCTGGAACCTGCCGTTGGTAGGATCGTACCAGCGCGCCTGTACCTTGCCGACGAACAGCGACAAGGCCACTGTAACCGGCGCCTCGGTTGGACAATACGCCAGGCCCAGCGTGACGCCGTTGATGGCAGCTCCGACGTAGTCCTGAGAGGTTGGAGACAGGGTTCCGTATCCCGCGGTGACAAACTTGTGACCATAGTCCGGCGCCAACGTGGTCCAATCCCGGCTGACGAACAGATCCCTGAAGTAGATGGCCTGAACGCGGCCGCCGTTGTTCTTATAAGAGTCGTATTCCGAAGCGTCATCAAGAAAACCCGCACCGTATACCTGTCCGCCGCACCCACCTCCCAGCGCCACATAGTAATTTTGCATGCGACACGCCAGGTCGCTCGCCTTGGCATACGGCTGCTGATATTCCGCCTCGCATTGAAACGACGGCATCGGCTCGACTCGTTCGTATTCGATCTTTTGCCAGTAACAAGGCGCGCCGCCTTCGTGGATCGGCGCGTTGATATACCAGGCGTCCAGATCAACCCAATTCTCACCGTACTGGTGTTTTCTGATCCAGCCCGAGCCTTGCTTGTGAAAGCCGGGGCGCCAGTTGACGGTTATCAGATGCGTGTCGCCGGTCCCCTTGATTCCCTCGACGACCGCATGTTGGGCCATCTGGTTGATGTTGTCATTGCCGATCATCCAGACTATGTTGGGCTCATCTTTGTATCGCTTACCGAGGAATCGCCCGTAGTCAAGCCATTTGTCGGCGCTGTTGCGGTTGATGTTGTCTTGAGACCATTGGCACTCGCTCAAGGGCGTGAACGCACAGTAATGACCGTGCCGCTCGGCCGCCTTCACGATGGCGTCGATGGTTAAGAAATACTTGTCGTTCAACGTGCCGATGTCCCAGTCCGACGTCATCATGCGGTTGCCCTGCTTGTCGACTGGGGATTTGGTCGCCAATCCGCCGGAATTCTGCCCATCGATGCAGATCCACAACCAGTTGAAACCTTTGCTCGCAACCTCGGCCATGTAGCCATCGATTTCGGCCACGGGCAGCTTGAGAGGCAGATTCTGCGGGCAGTCGCCCACGAGAAAAAACGGCCGGCCGTCTGCGTCCTCCAGATACCGATGATTGTTGCTGACGCGCAGCTTGGTCAGCTTCCCCCAAGGTGGCAGCTCACGGCTGTCCGTAACTTGTTGAGCAAGTGCAGGAAGAACAGTTAGACCTACGCAGAGGGCGAAGGCTGTCCAAGTAAGGATCCAAGGCTTAATGGTCGGGCAAGCGTTCGATCGTTCCTGCGCCGACCCCGGCGATTCGCAGCCGAATGCGCTGCCAGTCGGGCACGGCGTGTTGCGTCCGAGTCGCATTGCGTCCATCATTGTTCCTCCTCCCGGACTGTGATTTAAACTCAGGCTCGAATTTCCTCCGTAAAATCCCTTTTGACAAGAGGGGCACAGAGGTATGTCAGACTTTTCCGCTGAAGGTGAAATTCATTCGTAAAAATTCATGAGGAATTCGGGCAAAAAAGTCGATTTGTATCCAGGCGGCAGGCCAATTCAGTCTTTGCCCGCCAGCGGAGGGGCCAGCAGACGCTCCATGAAAAGCTCCCGCAGAACCGGACCCTTCTCCGCCGGCAGGGGATTCGCCACCAATGCTCTTCCCCGGGGATTCTTCTCCAGTTTTAGCTGGCCGACCTGGCCCGCCGGCGGCACCAGCATCGCCACTTCGTACCGTTCCGCGGTCAGCCAGCCTCCCAGCACCCAGGCGAACGCACTCAGATCGGCGATGTGCGGGTACGGCGAATGGTCCGGCTTGTTCTTTAGCCAGAGCTCAATCGAGCGCACGAGCAGATCGGTGGTAGGTAGGCCGGCCTGCCGGAGCCGCTCGACCTGGTCCCAGGGGATCCCTCCAGTCGAATTGACGGTCTGGGAAGGGGTAATGACCCAGGGCACGCTGGAACGCATGATAGTCGCCGAGGCCAAGGGGTCATAGCGGAAATTCCAGTCCATGGGCACGAGAGCTCCGGTAAAGCCCTCGGCTGTCATGAACCCGCCGCTGGAGACTATCGCCTTGAGACGGGCCGCGCTGTGCGGGTGGCGTACCAGCAACTGGCCCGCGTTGGACTTGGAGCCGAGAGTCAGTAGATAGATTTCGCCCGGGAATCTATCGGCCAGCCTGGCGATCAGCTCATCGGCGGGCCCCGGATAGGCCGGGGGCAGGCCGGTTTCATCCGGGGCCAGCTCCCCCTGGGTCAGGCCGCCGGTCGCGACATCCTGATCGTCCGGCCAGGGCATGTTCCAGACGTAGCCCGCCGCCACCGGGATTTCCGGCCTGCCGTAAGCCTGGGTCAGCCTCCGGGTGATCCGCGAACGGGCCTCCACCTGGCCGTCCACCGTGGTCACCGCCAGCAGTTCGAACTCCGGACTGTTGAGCGCGAAAGCCACGATCAGGGCATCGTCCACGTCCTCGCCGATATCGGTATCAATGATAATTTTGATTTTCGTCGAAGGCGCGTTACCCGCCGGCAATACCACGGCAGGAAGCATAAAAAAAGTCGCTATACAGATTAATAGCCTGTTGGTCTTGGACATTTAAGTAACCCCCGCTGCATGGTAAGAGGAATGGTTCTCTGAATAATGACGCCTGCCGCAGACGGGCACAATCTTTTTCGATTGGGCGATCGCAGGTCCAACGGCAAACAAAACTCGGGTTTTTCTCGTCACTCCCGGACTCGTTTTCAGACCGGGCTTTTGGACCAAGGGCCTTGCCGCCAGGGGCCGCTCAGTTCATTTTTAGCGAAAGAACCATTTCCCCCGGACCACTCCCATTCATTTGGAGATAGTATGGCGCTGAAGACTGCCGCCACTTCCTGCCGGATAGCCTTGATCTGGCTGGCCATTTCGTACGGCGCTCTGCAGGGGAGTTCCTACGAATGGCTCGAGACGGCGCGGATTTTCCTGATCGATGCCTACCAGTATCCGTTTGCGCCACGGTTGGAGTTCGAGGCCGAGGCAATTGCCGAGGTGATGGCCCGGATGAACGTAAACACGGTGCGGATGGCTACGATGGGGAAATACGCCACGATTCAAGGCGTCCGCTTTTCCACTCACCACGGCCAGGGCGAAAGAGACCTGCTGAAAGAGATGATCGAGGCCTGCAAACCCCGGGGAATCAGGGTCGTGCCGTACATCTCCACCGGCCATAAACTGGCCTGGTCAATGGTAACGGAAACTTACCCGGAATATGCCCACCAGCCCTCGCCCGGAGCCAGGCCCAGCCGGTCGCACATGTACGCCGGCGAAGATCACGGGACAGTCTGCTGGAACACGCCTTACCGGAAAGCCTATCTGGACCTGGTCGAGCACGTGGTGCGCGATTACGAAATCGACGGGATATATTTCGATACCTGGAAAGCCTTCTACTTCTATCCCGAACCCGGGACCTGCTATTGTCCGGGCTGCCGCGAGGGGTTCCGCCGGGCCACCGGCCTGGAAATTCCGTACGAGGAAAAGCTGGAAGATTACAGCCGGGAAGAGCTAGCGGTGATCGATCGCTACCACGCCTGGTATCAGGACGAGCTGGTGTCGATCCTCGCTCAAGTGAGGAGCATCGTCAAAAAATACAGGGATATTCCACTGATATACAACATCAACGATCCGGAAAAAATCACCACCGAAGACCCCCGGGTGATCGCCAATATGGACGCCTTCCTTTACGAGAGAGGCCGTTCGCTGCTGGAACGGGCCGAGGGCGTAAGCCTGGCCCGGGCTGCCGGCCTGGCGATCTGGCCTTATGTGGGGTCCTATGACAACTGGCCCAGGACGATCCACAACGGCCTGGATTATCAGCAGGAGATATTTACCACGGCAGTCTTCGGCGGCGGACCGATCATCTCCCAGCCTTATGCTTTCCTGAATCAGCCGGATAAACGCTGGATCGTGGCTGACGCCTTCAAGCTGCTCGATACCAGACAGGAATTTTTCCGGCAGTTCGTCAACCTGCCCCACGTGGCGGTCGTTTACGGCTTCCGGAACCCTCCGGGCCATGCCCGGAAAGGCTGGTGGTGGGAAGCCGATGTGCGGTCGTCCACTCTCGGCGCTTTCGCCGCCTGCCTCTACCGGCACATCCAGGTAAGTTCGGTGCTGGAAAACCTGCTGGACCGCCCGGAAGAAATGAAGAAGTATAAGGTGCTTTACCTTGCCGACATACCATACCTTTCCCCGCAAAGAGTGCAAAACATCGAGCTGTTTGTGGAACAGGGCGGCGCTCTGATAGCCAGCTACGCGACTTCCCTGTATGACGCCCGGGGAAGGAAAAACGGGCGTTTCGGCCTGGAGAAGCTGATCGGAGTCCGTCCCCTGCAGTCGGACAGTCCGCTGCAGGAAAAAATCGAAAACTACACTACGATGGTCGGCGGCCCCAACGACCTGTACCTGAGAGTTGAAAAGCCCGCGGCTGACAAGTTCGCGGAATGGCCGGACCGCCTGGTGCCCCTGTGGTTTTACGAACCGGTCGAAGCCCTCGACGGCGCAGAGGTGGTTGCCGACATCGTCACCGGAGACGGCCTCGCTCCACTCCTTCCGGGTCTGGTCGTCTCCCGGCACGGCAAGGGTAAGGTCGCCTATCTGGCTTCGAGCCTCGAAAGCCTTTTTATCGGAAGCAATATCCAGGAATTAGCCGACTTTCTGGCAAGCGTGATCGATTACGTCGCTGCCGAGCCGCCTCCGTACCTGGTGGAGGGCCCGGAATGCCTGATCGCCAATATGACTGTCAGGGGAAATATGTGCGTGCTCCATCTGGTCAACTGGACCGGAAACAAGCTGGAACGAAACTGGGCCAACGAATATTATCTCGCGCCCCTGGAAAATATTCGCCTGCTGATCCGGGTGCCGGACGGTAAAACGGTCGGAAATGTGCAAACCCTGGCCGAGGGTGATTACCGGGTCAGAGACCTGGGAAGGCAACTGGAGGTCATTCTTCCAAAAATGGGGGCCTATCAGGCTGTGGCGGTGACTTTCAAGGAGCCTTGAATACAAAGATTCCATCGCCCCTCTGCTAAAAAAAAGGAATGTCGCTTTGTTTCTCCCTCATCCTGTCAATTTCACGCGAGCGTACCCCATGCCGAACCGCACCTGCGTTTTCACGCTGTCTTTGCTGGCCCTGGCCCTTGCCGCCTGTTCTAAGGGTAAACCGGCCGCCTTCCCGGTCATTGTCGCGCCGGCGGGTGGTTCATTCGAGGAGGTCCTGGCGGCCAAAGAGATTCGCCGCTACTACTACCTGCGCACAGGCCGGCTTCTGCGGCTTGTCGAGGGCTTGCCGGCCGCCGGTGAGGGCGGGCTGATCGTAGTCGGCGGAAAGGCCCGGCCCGAAGTCGCCGCCCTGCTGGCCGACCCGGTGCTGAAAGCCGAAGTCCAGGGCCTGAAGACCGAGGAGTACCGGCTGAAAACAGTCCGCTACGAAGGCCGGCCGTGCCTGCTGGTCGCCGGCGGCGATGAGGTTGGCACGCTCTACGGCGCCTACCGTCTGGCCGAGCGCCTGGGAGTCCGCTTCTACCTGCACGGGGATGAAGTGCCGGATTCCCAAATGGCGGCGAGTCTGCCGGAAGTCGATGAAACCGGCCGGCCGCTGTTTGCCCTGCGCGGGATCCAGCCCTTCCACGATTTCCCCGAGGGGCCGGACTGGTGGGACCTGGACGGCTACAAGGCCGTGCTGAGCCAACTGCCCAAGCTGCGGATGAACTTTTTCGGGCTGCACACCTACCCCCAGGGCCACGCCGGCCCGGAGCCGACTGTCTGGATCGGCCTGCCGGAGGACCTGGGCCCGGACGGCACTGTCGCTTTCAGCTACCCGGCCCGTCATTTCACCACTCTCAGCGGCACCTGGGGCTATCAGCCGGAAAAAACGAGCGACTACGCTTTCGGCGCGGACGCACTCTACGAGCGGGATGCCTATGGCGCGGACTACATGGA
>JAZDIG010000332.1:0-3132 GCA_043805105.1 Candidatus Glassiibacteriota bacterium
TGATCGAGGCGGTGTGCGAGCTGAGCGGGCGGGTCTGCGAAGGCCGGATCGTCTCCGTGCTCGAAGGCGGCTACGACCTGAACGTGCTGGCCGAGGCGGTGACCCGCCATGTCCGGGCCCTGCTCGGCGATCTTCTGACAGTGTGAGGCGTTCCATGCGTGTCCTTTTCGCAGCCGCTGAAATGGAGCCTTTCGCCAGTACCGGCGGACTCGGCGATGTCATCGGCTCCCTGCCGGCCGCCCTGGCCCGCCAGGGCGCTCAGGTGAGCGTGGTCCTGCCTCTCTACCGGTCTATCGACCGGAAGAAGTTCGAGATTGAGCCCACCGGCGGCTCCGGTAGAGTCCGGGTGGGCGGCCGGATGAAACGCTACCGGGTGTTCAAGGTCCGGCAGGGGGAGCTGGAAGTGCACTTTATCGACCAGCCCTCTTATTTCGGCCGGGACCAGATCTACGGTACCACCGACAGCGACTACCCGGACAATGCCGAACGTTTCACATTCCTTTCGCGCGCCGCCTGTGAACTGGCCGCCGGTTTCCAGCCCCGGCCCGCGGTAATCCACACCCACGACTGGCATACCGCTCTGGTGCCGGTCCTGGCCTCCCGCGACCCAGCCATCTCCGACAAGCTCGGGCAAACCGCCACCCTGTTCACTATCCACAACCTGGGCTACCAGGGAATTTTCCCCGCCCAAGAGCTGGCGACCACCGGCCTGCCGAGTTCGGTATTCAATCCCCTGGAGCTAGAGTTCTGGGGCAAGCTCAATTTCCTCAAGGGCGGCATTGTTTTCGCCGATGCCGTGACCACGGTGAGCCGCTGCTACGCCGAGGAGATCCTGACCGCGGATTACGGATTCGGGCTGGAGGACGTGATGGGCCAGCACCGGGAAAAGCTGTTCGGCATCCTCAACGGCGCGGACTACGAACGCTGGAACCCGGAAACCGATCCGTTCCTGCCTGCCCGCTACTCGCGCGAACAGCCGGCCGGCAAGCGCAAGTGCAAGCTGGCGCTGCAGAAGAAGCTGAAGCTCGCCGTGGATGATTCGGTGCCCCTGGTGGGGATGGTGGGCCGGCTGGTGGAGCAGAAGGGCCTGGAACTGGTGGTCGGCGGGATCGAAAAGCTGATGGCGGGCCCGGTCCAGGTGGCCGTACTGGGGATCGGCGCCGAACGCTTCCATAAGGCGCTGCTCGGTTTCGCCGAACGCTGGCCCGGGAAGTTCGCCTGCGTGATCGGATTCGACGAGGGGCTGAGCCATCTGATCGAGGCAGGCAGCGATTTATTCCTGATGCCCAGCCGCTACGAACCCTGCGGGCTGAACCAGATCTACAGCCTGCGCTATGGAACCATCCCGGTGGTGAGGGCCACCGGCGGCCTGGACGACACGGTGACCGATGCCCGCCCGGACCCGGCCACCGGTAACGGCTTCAAGTTCAAGGATTTTTCCGTCGAGGCTATGCTGCGCACCATGGGCGAGGCCCTGGGAATCTACCGCAGGGGCGGGCAGCTCTGGAAGCTGATCATGGACAACGCCTTCGCCGCCAATTTCAGCTGGGAAAAGTCGGCCGAACGCTACCTCGAAGTCTACGAACGGGCGATCAGATTTAAAAAGAAAAAAACGGTTTTCTGACTCCACAGGGCACCCTGGCGCGCCGGCCCGGCGCCGGCTTTCTCCTCCCGGATATGAACGCTGAATCCAGTCTTCGGGAAAAACAGGTAATCCGCGAGCGGATACTGAAACTCCGCGCGGCGGCCGATCCCGGTGAACTCGCCCGCCACGGCGCGGAAATCGCCGGCCGGGTGAGGCTCCTGCCTCAGTGGAAGGCCGCCGGATTTGTCTGCAGCTATGTCGCCAGTAAGCCCGGCGAGGTCGCAACGCTCCCTCTTATCGAAAGCGCCCTGGCCGAAGGCAAGCGGGTCTGCGCGCCGGTGATCGACCGGCGGGACCGGGGGCTTTACCTGGTCGAGGTAACCAGCCTCGAGGGTTTCGTCCCGGGCCCGTTCGGGATCCTCGAACCGGCCGCCGGCCGCCGTCTTCCGCCGGCGGAGCTTCCCTGGGACCTGGCCCTCGCGCCCGGGCTGGCTTTCGACCGGCTGGGCCACCGGATCGGTTTCGGCAAAGGCTATTACGATCGCCTGCTTTTGACTCGCACCGCTCCCAGGATCGGCCTCGCCTTCAGTTTCCAGCTCATCCAGCGGGTCCCCACCCTGCCCCACGACGTGCCTGTCGACCTGGTGGTCACCGAATGCGAAACGATCACCGCCCGCCGGGATCGGGACTGATTCCCACCCCTTTACATTTGCCGGACGCCGGCTTAGTTTAACCTGCCGGGTTGGGCACTGTGCCGGGAATTGCCGAAAAACTACATTTCAAGATCCAGGGGGAAGCATGTCAGTCGAACAGAAACTGCTGGATGACCTCAAAGCGGCGATGAAAGCCAGGGACGAGCTGGCGACCGCGGTCCTCCGCATGCTCAAAAGCCAGCTCATGCTGGAAAAAACTAAAAAAGGCGGCGAAAAGGAGCTCAAGGACGAAACCGTTCTGCAGGTATTCGCCTCCTATGCCAAGAAGCTTGTCGAAGCGATCGAGCAGTTCGAAAAGGGAGGCCGGGACGACCTGGTCGCCAGGCACCGGGCCGAACTGGAGATAGTCAGGCGCTACCTGCCCGAGCAGGCCGGCGCGGATGAGATCGGCTCGGTGATCGAGGAAACGATAGCCGCCACCGGCGCCGTCGGCATGGCCGACCTGGGCAAGGTAATGGGCCCGGTGATGGCTCGGCTCAAGGGCCGGGCCGACGGCAAATTGATTAACCAGCTGGTACGGGAAAAGCTGCAGGCCCGCTGAATCGGATAGAGAAGCGCGAAGGGAGACCGGATGGCAGACAGCGGACATTTCATCCTGGCGGGCGGCCGGGTGGTAACTCCAGAAGGGGTTGCGGACGGGGCAGTTGAGGTAAAGGACGGCTGGATAGTGCGCGCAGGGAATTTTTCCGCGAACAGAGTCCGGGGCGTTCAGGTGATCGAGCTGGACGGGGCCTGGCTCCTGCCCGGGCTGGTGGACTTGCACACTAACGATGGTGTGGCCCTGCTGAAAAAACCGGATGACCCACAGTGGCACGTCGAACGTCTCCGCCAGGT
>JAZDIG010000333.1:0-5756 GCA_043805105.1 Candidatus Glassiibacteriota bacterium
TGGGGGCGAGGTAACGGGTTTCCACCACCGTGTCCGCCCCTTCCCGAAAAATATAGCCCATCACGTGGTGGATGTTCACTCCGAACGCTTCATCGCCGCTGATCACCTCGGTGCGGGTGATTGAAATGTTCTGGTAGCCGGTGGAGGAGCCGGTGGTGGGCGGCAGGGTCGTGTCCTCCTGCACGAAAATGCTTTGTTCGAGGTTGTAGGACCAACGGTTGCCCACGTCCAGCGGGTAGGGATCGAACACCCGGTCGGCAGGCGGCCCGGCCGGGCCGTTGTCGCTGCAGCCGACTGCCGCCGCGGCCAGCGCGACCAGCGCGAAAAAGCGCATCGAATGACCCGCCTGCCTCATTTGACGATCACCATTTTTCTGGTTGCCGTAAAGTCGCCGGCCACGAGCCGGTAGAAGTAGACTCCGCTGGGAAGCTTTCTGCCGGCCTGGTCCGTGCCGTTCCAGGTCACGCTGTAGCTGCCCGCCCCCTGGTTCGCCTCGACCAGCAGCGCCACCTTCCTGCCCCGCAGGTCGTAAACCGTGAGGCTGACCGGCAGCGGCCGCTCGGACTGCGGAATAGTGTAGCTGATCGTGGTGGAGGGGTTGAACGGATTGGGGACGTTCTGGATCAGCGAAAAAGCTTTCGGCAGCGTTCCAGCGCCCGGATTCCCGGCTGTGCTGATTTCGGCGGCCAGTGCCAGCGAGGAACGGTACCTGGCAGACGCCGCCGCAGCGTTGGCCAGCAGGTCGGCCTCGTTGTCGCCCACCATCAGGGCCCAGGCCACGACCAGAGTATCGCCGGGCGGAATCGAATGCGGGCCGCTGGCCAGAATCTGCGACCAGTCGTCGAGCGAATCGCTTTCGGCCCGGCTCAGGCCCCCGCTCATGAACGCATAAGCCACGTTGTCCGAATAGCCGCTGTGGATGTAGCGCCAGTTGCTCACCGCCCGATGCCCGGATACCGGACTATCGCTCACCAGCATCAGCCCGCCGTAGCCGAATTGCGGTTCGATTGGGTTGTAAATGTAGCCCAGCTTCAGAGCGCTGTCGTATTTCACCACGTTGCGGCTGGGCAGGCTGTCCGGAATGTCCCAGTCGGCGTAGAGGCCGATGTAGAGATTGTTGATTGTGGCTGGATGCGGGTTGGCGACCGCATACTCCAGGATGACGAAGTCGTTGTTCGGGGCCGCGCTCCAGACCATGGTCGTCTGCTTCATCCGGACGCCGATCGCGTTGAGGGTGCCGGCCGACTTTTCAGCGATGAAGCTCACGGTCATCTGGTCGGCCCGCGGCGAATTTTCGATCAGTTGGATCGGTCCGCCGGGCCCGGGCGCGAAGTCCAAATCGGCAATGCCGTCGGAGACCTTGAGACTGCTCGTGCCCACCAGTAGCGCGCCCCGGTATAGCATCCGGTAAGGCGCATCCTTGGGATAGATCAGGCCGTAACCGGCGCCCGCGCGGCCGATGTTGCCGCCGAACTGGCCGATGTTGGTGACGCTGAACAGGAAGCTGCCCGCATCGTGGTTGGCCAGGCCCTGCACCGCCGGCGCGACCGGCAGCGAAAGCTGGATGGTCTGGGTGTACGACGAGACGCCGGAGGCGAGGTCGAGGTAAAGGACGAGCTGGCTGCCCGCCTCGGCCTCCGGCAGCACATCGATCAGGAACGGGTCGTTACGGTTGTCGCTCGAGCCGTACTGCGCCACCGTGCCGAAATCCGCCTGGTCGTCCACGATCCGGCTCCCGCTCGATGTCGTCCGCAGCTTTCCCCGGACCCCTGCCACCAGGGTGCCGGAATTGAATACCGGCACAACCAGCCTGATCCGCTCTCCCTGCTCGATATAGAGATTGCCGTTGCCGCCTGCCCTGTCGTCGATTTCGATACGCTTGCTGTAGAGGATCGGCTGCTGCGGCCGGGCGATTCTTTCGAAGAGGGTCAGGGGGTCGATCACCCCGTAGCCATAGGCGTAATCCGGACCGCTGCGGCCGTAATCGATGGCCGTGTCGATGAACAGATATTTGATTTCATCGGGCGTGAGGGTGGGGTTGGCCTGCTTGATGAGCGCGACCAGTCCGGTCACGTAGGGACAACTGAAACTGGTGCCGTTGTTGCGCTGGTAGCTGAAGCCGTATTCGCTGCCCAGGATAGTCACGATGTCCTGGCCCGGGGCGCAGACAGTGGGCTTGATGCTCACCGAGTCGCAGGCGCTGGGGCCGCGGCTGCTGAACGGTGAGATGCGGTTGGTGGAATCCACCGAACCGACGGCGAAGACGTTGACCGGACTTTCCGCGCGGCTGGCCGGCGAGCCGGTAGACCACGGCTCAGGCCCCTCGTTGCCCGCGGAAAAGACCACTACCGTGCCGGCGGCTTCCACCCGGTCGATCATGCGCCAGACCAGCTGCCGGCAGATGTCCTCGTTGAACTCGCCGCTGGTGCCGTAGGAGTTGTTGATCACGTCCGGCACATCCACCACCGTCTCCGGGTTGCCGTCCGGATCGACCGCCCACTGGAAGGCGGCGATCAGCCAACTGTCCTTGGTGCTGGCCTTGCCGTCATCGGTGAGGTTCCGGTTGTCGAAAATCTTGGCGCCTATCCACTGGGCATCATAGGCCACGCCCAAGGTGCGCTCTCCGGCCACGATCAGGCCGGTGACGCCGGTGTCGTGCGAGGGGGCGAAAGGCTCGTCATCGAACGGGAAGCTGCTGCCGTTGACTGGGTCGAACCAGCTTTCGGCCGTGGTCCCGCCGTTGTTACCGCGCCACTTGGGCGCCAGCAGGGGGTGGTTGCCGTCGATCCCGGCCCCGATCACGCAGACCAGGATTCCCTTGCCGGTGAGGCCGAGGTTCCAGATCTGGTCCAGGCCGAGGGTGCGGATGGGATAAGACTTGGCCCGCAGCGTATCCGGGTTCGGGATGGCGGCTATCCTGGCGGCCCGCTCCACTTCGTCCCGCCGGGCGTGCACCCGGTCGTGGCTGATCCATTCGACATCGTCGCGGCCGGAGAGGGCGCTGATGAAGGAGCCACGGGCGGTGAGGGCGATACAGTTGTTGATCCAGAACGTGCGGTAGCGGGTGACCTCCCCGCTGGCCGCGGCAGTTTCGATCTGGCGCAGAATGTCTGCCTGGGATTCCCGGGCGCCGGCCAGAAGCGCCCCGACCACCTCGCTGTGGCGCTTCTGCTTGCCCGCTCCAGCCAGGCGCAGGCCGCTGTCCAGGCCGTAGATGTCGAGATCGTCCCGGAGATAGACGATCACCGCAAGAAACGCCCCGGGGTCCCCGTAAGTCAGGTCGCTGTACAACCGGTCCGACAGGCGGCTGCCGACCGGCTCGAATGCAGCGGCGCGCTCCGCGCCGCCGGCAAACAGAATGACCAGCAGCAGGGGAAGGATGAGGTGAGCTTTCCTCTGGGCCACCAGTTCACTATCTCCGTGAAATTCAAGGACGTAGGTTATCAGCCGCAAAAGATATACCAGGCACCGGGAAAATGCAAGAACAGGGGACTGACTGAAACGCATTTTGACACTGCCGTGGGAGGAGGATATATTGAGAACAAGAACCGTTTTTCTTTCTCGACGAATTTGCGATCGAGCGGTGCTTCAGTGCTTTATACCCCCGCTTTTTCCGAGAGGTTCCTTTTGACGGACCGGACTGCCGGCCGGAGGTCAAAATGGATTACAAAGCCGGAAAGACCCGGATCAGGCTGGTCAAGGGCGATATTACCCGCTCGGACTCCGAGGCCATTGTCAACGCCGCCAACAGCGCGCTGCAGATGGGAGGCGGCGTGGCGGGAGCGATCCGGCGCGCGGGGGGCGAATCGATCCAGCAGGAGTGCGACCGGATCGGCGGCACGCCGGTGGGCACAGCGGTAATCACCGGCGGCGGCCGGCTCGCGGCCGGGCACGTGATCCACTCAGTGGGGCCGCGGATGGGCGAAGGAAGGGAAAAGGAGAAACTGGCCGGGGCCACCCGCTCGAGCCTCGAACTGGCCGACCGCCACGGCCTGAAATCGATCGCCCTGCCGGCAATCAGCAGCGGCATTTTCGGCGTGCCCCTGGAGCTGGTTTCGGCCGCCATGCTCGAATCCACCCTCGAATACCTCGAAATGGGAAACCATACTCTGGAGGAAGTGGTCTTCTGCCTGTTCGACGACCGGGCCCTGGCCGCTTTCAGTGAGGCGCTGGGAAAACTGAGGCGGAGCGGGTCGTGAAGCGGTTGGACCAGTTTCAATTAGGTGTTCCTTTTACGGAATTCGACTGTTAAATTTCTGCCTGTTGGCAGAACCGATCATAGATGATACAGATCGACATCAGCGAAGAAGAAAATGCGAAAGGTAATGATCCTAACCTCCAGGGGTGATGTGGACCTGGCGGATGAAGTAGCCCGGAGCCTGGCGAAACTCGACGTCGAGGTGCTCAGGCCGAGCACCGGAGACGGCGGCTCGCTGGAGGAAATAGCTCAGGCCGAACTGTTCATCCTGGTGGGGCGCCGGGCGCGCTCTATCGAGGGACTGGCCGGCACCCTGGGCCAGGACGAGATGCTCTCCGGAGTGCCGCGGCTGGTGGTCACCGAGGAAAAGGCGCTCGCCGGCTTCGACTACTGCCGCCTGGCCGATGACATCCTGGTCGTGCCGTTCAGCCGCGGCGAGCTTGTCGCCCGGGTGCGGATGATTTCCTGGCGCAATGAAAAAGTGGACCCCTCCAACCAGGTGAAAGCCGGCGTGCTGGCCATCAACCTCTCCACCTACGAAGTCACGGTGGACGGCAAGCCGATCGATCTGACCTTCAAGGAGTTCGAGCTGCTGCGCTATCTGGTGGCCCACCGCCGCCGCGTGCACACCCGGCGGGAGCTCCTGAGCCGGGTCTGGGGCGAAGACTACTACGGCGGCGCCCGCACCGTGGACGTACACATCCGCCGTATCCGCTCCAAAATCGAAACCGGCAACCGGACCCTGATCCAGACCGTAAGAGGCGTGGGATACCGGTTTACGGGGTGAGGGAGAGGGACAAAGTGGAAGGATAGTGACAAAGTTACATAGTGACAGAGTAGGGGCGACCGGTGGTCGCCCTTTTTTATGCCGACCTAAAATGCGGTAATTGACTGCCCTGCGGTTGCGATCTACTACAACTGACTACCCCGGCGGGGTGTGGGGCTTTCTGGCTTCTGTCTTTCTGTGTGGTGGCAGGGGAAAGGTTCTTCTGACTACTAAATACCGAATACTGAGTACCCCGGCAGGGTAGGGAGCCTTCTGCCTTCTGTCTTCTGGCTTCTGTCTTCTGGCTTCTGACTTCCGGGGAGCGGCTGCCGGGTGGGGCTCGCCCGCCCCCCTCATCTCCCCGCCAGTCCCATCTGCGTGATGAAGTTTCTGATCTCCGCAGCCCGGGGGTGAGAGGGTTCGAGGGCGAGGAACTGCCGCAGATGGGCGGCGGCCCGGGCGGTCTGGCCCAGGCGGGCGAGGGAGATGCCGAGGTTCAGGTGGGTGGCGGAGTCGCGGGGGTTGAGGCTGAGCGCCTTGGTGTAGAGGGGCACGGCCCGCCGCGTATCGCCTTTACGGGCCCAGGCTGCGCCCAGATTGCTGTAGGCTTTGTGGTAGTCCGGGTACTTCCGGATGGCCTCCTGGTAGAAACCGATCGCCTCGTCCAGCCGGCCCTGCTGCATGAGGACCGAACCGAGGTTATTGCGGGCGAAAGGATCGTCGGGATCGAGAATGGAGGCGCGGGCGAAGCTTTGTTCCTGGCCGGTGCTGAACTCTTTTTCGGTGCCGATC
>JAZDIG010000334.1:0-2892 GCA_043805105.1 Candidatus Glassiibacteriota bacterium
GGCGGCACCAGCAATTGGTCGCGCCGGGTGGTGCCCACTCCCTTGCCGTAGGAATTGCCGTAGCCCGGTTCCCGCTCCCGGGAAACCACGTTGTCCCAACCGGAAGAGAAAAAGTCCGCCCCTTCGATCAAAAGTTCGTAAACCCTCTGCATGTCGTCCCCTTGGCGGCCGTAAAAGACGTCCATGAAATCGGCCACGTTCTGCTCCACGGCAGGCTGCCGGCAAGTCCAGGCGTACTGGGTAACCGTGACCCAGCCCAGCCAGAAGCACTCTTCATGCAGGCCGGAGTCGTCCCAGGCGGCGGCGAAGGAGCCGATCGGGTTTGCCCCGGCTTCCAGACCGCGCCGCACGGTCTGGCTCAGGTCATAGAGCCGCCCGCCGCCACGGTTACTGCGGTCGTAAGTGGGAAAATGGTTGGGGAAGAGGTATTCCGAACCCTGGGTGCTGCTGTAGGCGAGCTGACGGATACCCACCTTGCGTTCCGCTTCGAGTTCTTCCCGGTCGTCGCCCATCACCCCGTCGATCAGATCAGGCGGGAGCTGGGCAATGTGTTCGTTCAGCAGCGGATATTCGACCCAGGCCAGCATGCGGCGGCCGCGTTCGGCCAGGAACTGATGGGCGCGGATGGCGAAATCGGCCCAGGCCTGGCTGCGGTTCTGTTCGTTGTAGGGGCGTTTCTGCTGGCATTTTTCGCAGATTCCGGCGTAGTAGACTTCATCGGTGGAGACGTGGAAGTACTCGACCCCCGGCGTGGCGTCGATCATGTCCTGGTACATGTCGAAAATAAGCCGGATCGCCTCCTCGTCGCACATACAGGCCTGGTAGTTGCTGGCGCTGTCGGCTTTCAGATGGGCGAACTCGGGGTGCTTGAGCACGTAGGCGAAGTGCGCCGGTGACTGGATGACCGGCACGATCTGGATGTGGCGCTCCAGGGCGTAGCGGGTGAGCTCCTGCATTTCCTGCTTGGTGTAGGCCCCGGGCGCGCCGATAACCGGGTGGCGCGGATATTCGTACTTGTCCTCCATCTCGAAGCCGATTATGTTGACCTTGAACAGGGCGAGCCAGTCCAGGAGCCGCCTGAGAGTTTCGGGCCGCTTCTGATGGTGCTTGGTGTCCCAGTGGATGAAACGGAGCTGGAGGTCGGGCCAGTCATCGATCCTGCCAGCGGGCAGGGTCAGCGAGCCATCGGGATTTCTCTTCAGCAGCTGAACGACGCTCTGCACTCCGTAAAAAAGCCCGGGAAGGTCGTTGCCGGTGATTTCCACCCGGCCGGGAGCGACCACGAGCCGGTATCCCTGCCGGTTGAGCTCGGGGTCGGCGGTCCCCTTGACCGTGCCTGGCTTAACCATCAGAACGAATTTCCCCTTGCCGGTCCCTTTCAGATCTAGGCCGTGAAGCTTTTGCGCCCAGTCGGCGAGCCAGCGTTCGGCGATATCACCCTTGGCCTGGCCGAGCGCCTCGAGGCCCCAGCTCCCATCCACGGCCACTTCGCCGTCCTGAAGCTCCACTGTCTGGGGCGCGGGAATCAGGCTGTAGCCCCGCTGACGCAGTTCGGTGAGAAAAGCCTCGGAGCGGCCAGCGGAAAAAAGCAGCACAGCCAGAAGTACGGTTACGAGCCTCGACTCTTTCATGGCGGTCTCCCTGCGTTTTGGATTGGATGGAAATTGAAAAATCGAGATCGCGCTGAATTCCCATGCATGCTGATATCTTGCGCGTTGGCGGGAATAGAGCTATCATAAAAAAATATGTGCCGTTCCGCCATAAATTTCTTGCACCCGTCCTTTTTCGGAGAGTTCCAATGAGATTATCGAACATAGTCCCGGTCGTGTTGTTCGTGATCGGAGTGTGTCAGACTGTACCCATGCCGGCCGCGGAAAAGACGGCGGATTTAACCGGCTTCGTGGACATATTCAACGGCCGGACTATCGACGGCTGGCGCAAGCTCTCTTCCTACAACGACTACGGCCAATGGGAAGTGATCGACGGAGCGATTGCCGGCGACCAGTGGCCCGAGGGCGAGGGCGGCCTGCTGGTAACCGAAAAACAGTATTCGAGCTTCGAGATCTACGCCGAAGTCAAGACCACTTACCCTCAGGATTCGGGACTTTTCCTGCGGGTCCAGCCCAACGTGCTGAGCTATCAGATCACGATAGACCACCGGCCCGAGGGCGAGATCGGCGCGGTTTACATCCCTCGGGGCGGCGGATTCGCCAAGCACTGCTACGAGGGTTTTTCGTTCTGGGACCCGTTCGATTACAACGCGATGCGGGTGCGGATCGAGGGCCAGCCGCCGCGCATCCAGATCTGGCTCAACGGCCGGCCGATCAACGACTACCAGGGCGTGCTGGGCCAGGACGGCAAGTCGGTGGTTCCCGAATCCGGCGTGATCGGCATCCAGGTCCACCCCGGCGAAAACTGGCGCAAGGGCAGCAAGGTTCTTTTCCGCAAAATCGCGGTAAAGGAACTCAAGTAGATCACCACCTCAGCGTGAACCGTGGATGAAAGCTCGCGACCGGGAAAGCACCTTCGACCGACTGGAGCGGGCCCGCCGAACGCTCGAACTGCCCGACCGGGCCAGTATCAGGCAGATCCGGGCCAAGTACCACGAACTATCCGGAGTCTGGCATCCCGACCACTGCCGGGACAGGCCCTAGGTCTGCCACGAGATGCAGCAGAAGATCAACGAGGCGTATACGGTGCTGATGGACTATTGCAGCTCGTATCAGTATTCCTTCCGCCGGGAGGACGTGGAGGTGTATCCGAGCGGGGAGGATTTCTGGTGGGAGCATTTCGGGGAGTTTTGACCGGCGCAAGCGGCGGGCCGGCACGTTCATTGCAATTTTCCGCAGTCGAGAGTCCACCCGCCGGAGCAGTTCTGGCAATGAACGTGCC
>JAZDIG010000335.1:0-7775 GCA_043805105.1 Candidatus Glassiibacteriota bacterium
GAATGCTTGCGGCCAGAATCGCCGCCAGGGCTGATTTGCGCATGAGAGAGCCTCCTGGGGATGAAAACCTGCACCGGTATTTAATGCCGGAATGTTCCGGTGTCCATCTTGCCCGCTATCGTTTCCGGCTGAAATGGATACTGGAAAAAGAGAGTATTACTGATATCGAATCGAGATGAAGAATATACAGCGGTTACTGGTTTTTTCAAGGAACGGCGAGAGCGGATGCGGGAGTGCTCGGCAGGTCTGTCCCTGTCGTTCTACCGGTCGGGATTACTTTAAACCGGTCGATGGAGAAATCGGCTTTTTATTGAAGGGCTTTCCCGCCGGCCGATGTATCACAGGTGGTTCGAGATCCGGCCGTCCAGCATCCGGATAGCCCTATGGGCGTGGCCGGCGATGTTTTCCTCGTGGGTGACCAGGATCACGGTGTTGCCCTGCCGGTTCAGCTCGTCGAAAATCTCCATGATCTCTTCTCCGGTGCGCGAATCCAGGTTGCCGGTGGGTTCGTCGGCCAGGATGATCGAGGGTCGGTTGACCAAGGCCCTGGCGATCGAGACGCGCTGGCGCTGGCCGCCGGAGAGTTCGTTGGGCCGGTGGCTCATCCGCTGGCCCAGCCCCACCGATTCGAGCGCGGCGCGGGCCTGGAGGTGCCTTTCCTGGGGCGTCAAGCCGGCGTAGACCAGCGGCAGCTCCACGTTGACCAGGGCGCTGGCCCGCGGCAACAGGTTGAAGTTCTGGAAGACGAAGCCGATCTTGCGGTTGCGGATCGCCGCCAGGGCGTCATCGTCGAGGTGGCTGACATCCAGGCCATCGAAAAGGTGAACCCCGCTGGTGGGAGTGTCCAGGCAGCCGAGGATGTTCATCAGGGTGGATTTGCCGCTGCCGGAGGGACCCATCACCGCCACGTACTCGCCGTGATCGATTTTCAGGTCCACTTCCAGGAGCGCCGGAACGTCGTAGCCTCCCATACTGTAATGCTTGCTGATTTTCTGCAGTTCGATAAGCATGTGCGGGTCCGTGGTATCCTTTCAGCGGGTGCGAATCAAAAATTGTCGCGAACCAGGCTCTGCCCTTTTTCCCAGTCATAGAGGGTGTTGCGCTTGAGGTCGGCGGCGGCGAGCTGGTAATCGATGTAGGCCTGGAGGTAGTTGGTCCGCGACTGGGTCAGGCGCTCGCGGTCGAGAGCGAGCTCCTGGCTGGTGATGTCGCCGTTGTCGAAGCGCGCCTGGCTGATAGCGTAACTGCGTTCGGCCACCTCCTGGGTGCGGCGCAGCACGTCCACCCGGCCGCGGGTCTCCTGCAGGCGGGTGAGGACGGCCTTGATCTGCTGGGTGACCCGGCGCACGTTCTCGCTTTCGGTAAGCTCGTTGCGGTCCAGGGTAGCCCGGGCCGCGGCCACCTCCGCCCGGTTGACCCCCGAATCCCAGAGCGGCAGGCTCACGGTAAAGGTCACGCCCCGGTTACGCGGCCGGCGCTTGAGGTCCGAGATGCTCGAGTGGAAAAACTGCGACACGCTCGATCCATACTCCAGGTACGGGTCGCTCACCCCGGTCAGGTCGTAATAGGCGGAGATGTCGGCATGGATGGTGGAGCGGGCATCGGTTTCCTTGAGGGTAATTTCAGCCAGCCGGCGGTTGATCTGGCCTTCGCGGATTTCAGAGCGGTTCTTCAAGCCGTGGTCGATCGCCATTTGCTCATCCACCTGGAATTCGGTCATGGCGAAGTCGGTTTTCACGGCCACTTTTTCATCCAGCAGCAGGCCGACAGTCATCTTGAACTCGTCTTCCGTGCGCAGGAGCGCCCCCTCGGCCTCCAGCCGCCGGTTGTGGCTTTGGGCCAGGTCCACCTCGGTCTGCAGCGCCTCTACCTCGGGGATCAACCCCGCCCCGAATTTGCGCTGGGCCAGATCGTTGGTTTCTTCCTGCTGTTTCACTTCCTGGTCGGTGATCTCCAGGCGCCGGGTGGCGCTGTACAGGCTGTAGAATGCTGCCGTCACCTCGTAGACCACGTCCAGTTCGGTGCGCAGATACTGGCGCTGCGCCTGCTCGTACTGCAGATTGGCCCGCTCCATGCCCAGCTTGAGGCTGTTGGGCACCAGGAGCGGCTGGCTGAACTCCAGCCTGAACGAGGAGTAGAAGCGCTTGGCCTTGTCGGTGAAGTCCTCCTGGTCCTTGAACACCGACTCCCTCGAATGGTAAAGGTTGGAAACCAGGGCGAACCGGCCGTCAGTGGGCAGGGGCTGGGTAATCCGGAGCTGGCTCTGCCAGCGCAGGGTGCCCACCGTGTTGTAGTACGGCACTTCATCCGGAATACGGAACGACTGGACATCCTGCTGGAAGTACGGGGCGTTGAGAGTAAGGTTGGCCTGGGTGCGGAAGCGGCCTTTCTGCGCCTGGACGTTCTGTTCGGACGACAGCAGGATCAGCCTCTCCCGCCGGGCCTCGTAGCTTTGTTCGAGCGCCAGATCGATTGCATTCTGCAGGGTCAGCACCACCGGCTCGCCGGCGGCCGTGGCAGGGTCGGCGGCCGGGCTTAGCGCAAGCAGCGCTGTGACAAGGTATGCGCTTATCATCATCATTGTGCCCCGGATTGACATTGACGTTGTCTAATGGTGATTCTACCGGATAACGCAGAAAGGTCGCGGATGTCGGCGATAGGATTCATTCGTAGCGCAAGGCTTCGATCGGGTCGATATTCGCCGCCCGGCGGGCCGGGAAGGTGCCGGAGGCAATTCCCACCAGGGCCGAAACGAAGAAGGCGAGAATGACATGGAAGGGTGAAACCACCGCGCCGAACTTGCCGATATTTCCCACACCGATGGAGATGGCCACACCCAGCACCACCCCGATCGTCCCTCCCACCAGGCTCAGTCCCACCGCCTCGGTGACGAACTGGGACATGATTTCCCGCCGTCTGGCCCCCAGCGCCCGGCGGATACCGATCTCGCGGGTCCTTTCGAGCACGCTGGCCAGCATGATGTTCATGATGCCGATCCCGCCCACCAGCAGGCTGATTGCGGCAATGGAGCCGAGCACGAGGTTGTAGATACGCGTCTCCTTCTCTTTTTGCCGCAGCAGCTCATAGGGGATCACTATCTCGAAGTCGCGGTTGCCGTAATGTTTCCGGTCGAGGATCCGGCGGATCACCGCCCCGGTCTCGACCAGCCGGTCCGAATCGCCCACGCGGATCGTGAGCTGGTCGATCTCGCTGGCCAGGACATCCTCCTTGCTGAAACGGCGCAGGAAGCTGGTGAGGGGCAGGTAGACATCCCGGTTCAGGTTGCGCGCCGCCAGCTCGCCCACGGTTTCGGTGTACAGCGAGCGGCTGCCCATGACCCCGATCACCTCGAACCACTGGTCATCGAGCTTGACCATTTTGCCAAGCGGGTCGCGTGAGGAGAACAGGTCGCGGGCCACGTCCGCACCCAGCAGGCAGATCCGCTTCTCGTTGTCGTACTGTTCGCGGCTGATCAGGTCGCCGGACTGAAGCTCGTAGTTCAGGATACGGAACATCTCGGGCGTGACTCCCACCACGGTCACCTTGGCAGTGCGGTCCTCGATAGTGGCCTCCACTTCCAGTTCCGCCTGGGGCGCCACCTGCTCCACGGAGGGCACAACTGTCAGTATGGCCTGGGCATCCTCGCGCGACAAGCCCTTGGAGAACTTGGCCCGCGCCTCCTCCAGCTCCAGCTCGCTCAGCTTCTTGTCCCGCACGATAATGTTGTTCACCCCCAGCTGCTTGAACTTCGCCAGCGCTTCGCGCTTGGCCCCCTCGCCGATCGACAGCATGGCGATCACGCTGGCCACGCCCAGGATGATACCGAGCGTGGTGAGGAAAGAGCGCAGCTTGTGGACTGTCAGCGCTTCAAGACAGATTCTGAGGTGCTCGCGTACTTCCAAGATTGCCTCCAGAGCCTTTTCAGCTCACCGGCAGAAACTCACAGCTCACGGTCATGCCGGGTTTTAGCAGGCGGTGGTTCTGGTTTATCAGCACTTCAACATCGAAGACCTTGATCTTCGATCCCCGCTCCACGGAATGACAGACGTTGCTGATCGAGGTGATCGTGCCCTCGAAAGAGATTTTGGGGTAGCTGTCGAGCCGGATTATCACATTCTGGCCGGTGGTGATCTTGGCCACTTCCGTTTCGTTGATCGTAGTTTTAACTTTCATCCGGGTCAAATCCGGCAAGGTAATCACCGGTTCTCCCGGCCAGATCTTATCGCCTACCTTGACTTTTTCACGCGTGCTGGAGTTCCGGCCGTAAACCACCATGCCATCGGCCGGCGCCTTCAGATTGAAATTTTCGATAGTCCGTTCGGCGGTGGCGATGTCGTTGCGGATTCTGGTCAGTTTAGCGAGCTGGATCTTGAAATCCTGCTCCTGGATCAGCCGGGTGTCCTCGATCTTTTTCTGGGCCTTGCGGAGTCTGATCCTGGCCGAGCTCAGCTCGAGCTCGATCACCCGCCGCCGGCTCTCCGGCTCGTAGCGCACCCGCATCGAGTCTATCCGGGCTTTATCCAGCGCGGCGAGAGCGGTATTGAGGTTGGCTTCGAGCTGCTTGATCTGGTTTTCCTGGTCCACCCGGATCTTTTCCAGTTCGGCCTGCTCGATTTCCAAGTTGGATTTTTTATCTTCCAGGACTTTCCGTACTCCGGCGACATCGATATCTGCCACGAGCTGGCCCTTCCTCACCACCGTCCCCTCTTTCTCCAAAAAATTGATCTGCGGCTGGCCATAATCGAAGTTGAACCAGGGCATGGTGACCGCCCGGTTGTTGACCGCCTGGAGTTCCCCGGTTTCCGTAATACTCCCGGTGCGGGCCGCCTCCCGGTCACTGGGCTCTTCCTTTGCGGCGCAAGCGCAAGCGACGATAAGGGCGCCCCCTACCAATAGCGAGATCAATCTCACTTTCAGCCCAGGAATCATTGCGCGGCCTCCTCTGCCTCGACCTTTCCCTTTTCCTCTTTTTCCGGCGCGATGGTGGGGTCGCGCAGGGCCACCCGTTCGCCCTCTTCCAGGCCGCCAGCGATCACCACGTAATCTTCGCTTTCATCGCCGGTCCGGACCTCGCGCTCCTCGAAGCCGGAGCCGTTCATGACGTACACCACGCTCCTGCCTTCCTTGTAGAACAGGGCGTCGACCGGGATGAAGAGGGTGTCCGGAATGCGGCCGACATAAATTTCACAACTGACAGTCATCCCGGGCATCAGTCTGTCGTCCATGCCGTCGATCAGGATAATCGTATCGAAAACCTTAACTTTGGAATCCCGGTTTTTATTCCGGGCCAGGGTGGAGATTTCGTTCACTTCACCGCTGAAATAAGCTTCCGGAAAAGCGTCCAGGCGCACAGCCGCTTTCTGCCCGACCTCGATGTGGGATATTTCCACCTCGTTGATCTCGACTTCCGCCTTCATCCGGCTCAAATCCGGCAGCCCGATCAGCGGCCAGCCGGGATGGACCTGGTCGTCCACCTGGAATTTATTGCGAGTCATCCAGCTTTGCCGGATGATGGCAATACCGGGGCTGGGGGCGCGAATGGTGAGGTCTTCCAGGGTTTGTTCGGCCTGCTGCATCTTGGCCTTCGCCTGGTTGACTCTCAGCTCGAGCTTGCTGATTTCCTCTTTCTGGATTTTCTTCCGGTTTTCAATGTTCTGGCCGGCCTGTTCGAGGTTGATTTCGGACTGCTTGAGGTCCAGCTCGATCTTTTTCCTGTCGATTTCCGCCTCGAAGGCCGCCTGTTCGAGCTTGAGCTTGGAGATGCTGAAGCTGATTTTAGCCACTTCGAGATCGGCTCCCAAGTCGGAAAGGTCGGAACGGTGGCTGACCTGCGTTTTCGTCAGCTCCGCCTGCGCAATTTCGAGTTCGGCCTTGGTATCGCTGATCGTCTTCAGCACCTCGGTCTGATCGAACTGCACCAGCACCTCCCCCGCTTCCACCTTCTTGCCGTCTTCCACGATCTGTGCGATTTTGGGTATGCCGGTCCGCCAGCCCATCTCCGGGGCCATTATCACCTCCGAATTTACCGCATCGAGCTGGCCGGTGACCGTGATCGAGTTAACGAATTCACCGCGCTTGACTTTATAGCTTTCCACCTGGCTGCCGGTGACCTGGCTGCAGCCGGCTGCGCCGGCCACAACCGCCGCTGTCACGGCAAGCCCGGCGACCGCCGACCTGATCGAATGTTCAGTCGAGAGATTCATCGGTCCTCAATTCCGCCCTTTTCAGTTGGTAACGAATTTAGCATCCGGTTCGGTGAGAGCCAGCCGCTCGCCGCCCACCAGGCCGGAATCCACCACGGCAAAATCTTTTCCCCGCCGTCCGATGAAGACCTGTCTGCGGCTGTAGCTTTCACTTTCGGCCAGATATACCATTTCGAGGCTATCCCGCACGAATACAGCATCCAGTGGGATCAGCACCGCATCCTCCACCTTTTGCGCCTCGATTTCGCAATCGGCGCTCAGCCCCGGCACCAGGCCGGCGAGCGTGCTGTCGATGTCCACCTTGACTTCCACAGTCTTAACCCTCGAATTCCGCCTGACCGGAGTCGCTGCCTTGGCGATCTGGGCCACTTTCCCGGGTAGCGTCGCATAGGCCAGGGAGGGGATTGTGATCCTCACCGGCTGGCCCTCCACGATCTGCTGTACATCGGTTTCGGAAAGATCGAGAACCACCTGCAGGGCCGACATGTCCGGAATGCGGACGATACTCCAGCCGGGATGAAGCAGGTCGCCCTCCTTGACCATTTCGCCCGTCGACTGGTTCCGTTCGTAGATCACGTAGCCGTCGACCGGGGAAGTCAGGGTCAGTTGGGCCATGTGGCTGCGCGCCAGGTCGGCCCGGCTTTGCACCTGTTTCACCACCATCGTCTGCTGGAACAAGGATTCTTTCTGTCCGGCCGACACCAGCTCGAGTTTTTTCCGGCTTTTTTCCGCCTCGACTTCCGCCTGCTCGATTTCGAGCCTGGTGATTTCGCGCTGCCTGGGCGCGGCGAATTCGATCCGGGAGAGCTGCAGGCGGGCTGAGCCGGCTTTCTGTTCGGCGATCTCGATCTGGCTTTCGAGCTGGGCGCGCTGACTGGCCTGCTGGGCCTTGAGCGCTTCCAGCTCGCCCCTGGCGATCTCCAATCTGCTCAGCGCATTCTGCAAGTCCACCTGGAAGCTTTGCTTATTCAGCTCGACTACCACGTCGCCCGCGTGGACGAAGCTGCCTTCCAGGGCGAGGTAAGTTATTTCCGGGCGCTGGTATACGCGCGGCATTACCAGTGTATGGCTGTTCTTCGCCGCCACCGAACCGCGGGCCGTAACGGTGAGCGTGAAATCGCTCCGCCGCGTGGTCCAGGTGATTGTGGGCTTCGAAGCCCGGCTGTCCGAACAGCCCGGCCACGAAATCACGATGGACGGCAAAAGAAGATATAATAAACGAATCCTGCCTGTGCTCATACTTGTCAGAGTGAATCTTCTAATCAGGCGGTGCCGGTTCAAATCAGGGATTGACTGTCTTTCAGGATCGACTTCAGTGTCCGGAAGGAGCAACTGGAAATTCAGGCCGTATTTGACCGAAATCAGCTCCCGAATGGGACTGGTACAAAATAAAAGGTTTTCGGTTCCCGATAAAGTACTTTCAAATCCGGCGGTTTGTTCCCGGAAAGTTCCATCCGGCGCTGGAGACTTATACCTGCTGGAAACGTTCGGGCAAACCGACTCTGGCTGTTGGACACCCGGGAGGCCGGAAAAGATACAATATTTTCTAAATGCAAAAGCCGTCAACTGACA
>JAZDIG010000336.1:0-3456 GCA_043805105.1 Candidatus Glassiibacteriota bacterium
GGGTTCCAACGCCCAGTTTCGCCGCCTGCTCGTGCAGCTCTCTCTGGACTGCATCTCTTCCGGCGGACAGATTTTCTTCTGCGGACAGCCGGTCGATTACGGCAGACCGGTCTCCCTCCAGCTTCTGGGCCAGCAGCTCCAGGGCGTGGTTACCGCCAGAGACCGCCTGCCGGCGGAAGTGACAATGGTCTGGAAAGAGGTCAGGGTCATTTATTCGAGCATCCAGCCCTGGATCGTGGAAAAGCTCGAACCAGGACTCCAGGAATACGCCCCGGACAGGCCGGTGAATATTCGATTCAAGCAGGTGTTGACCGATCAGCCGGCCGTCATCTATCCGAACAGCCAGAACGACCGGGTATCTCCGGCTTATCATCCACTATTCAGAGATATTACCTGTCTGATGGAGATTCACCTCACGCTGTCGGATAATATGTACTACTTCAATGGTTCTCCCTTTGTGCTGGGGAGCCGGGTCTCGTTCATAACGCCGGCTTTTACCATCCAGGGCGAAGTGATCGACTTCTGACCCGTGAGCCGAAAGTCTCCGATGAGTACAATCGCGATCATCATCGACAACTCGTTCTTCGGGCGGCGGCTGGGAGAGTTTGCCCGGGAATGCGTTTTCGTCCGCTTCTGCCGGGCCGTCCGACAGCTGGCCGGCGACATCCTGGACAACAGCCTGGCGGCCGGATTCTTGCGCGACAGGCTCTTTCCGCACTTTCTGGTCGAGGACTATCTCGGCCGGGACAGCACGCTGCTGGTGAAAACCTTCGGCCAGTCGCTGGTTTACCGGCTTGTCGATAAAGTCATCTCCAGCGTCCTGGAAATGACCAGGGCTCTGGCCGCAGCCGTTTTCCGGCCGCGGGGGCTGGTCTTGTCCCTGCTTGCAGGACTCGGAACGGCAGTCGCCCGGGGCGGCCGGAAAAGAAGCATAGCCGTAATAGTTCTGCTTTATGCGGCGGCTTATTACACCTTGCGCTGGATACTCCTGCGCCTTTTCCCCGAGGCGGACGTTTACTCCAGCTGGAGTGCGGGAATAATCCTCGCCGTTCTGTTCGCAGTCCTGCTTTTCCTGACAGCCGGGAGCTCTGACCGTGCTGACCGGTGAAGACATAATCTGTTTCTCCTCGATCGACTGGGACTTCAACTGGCAGGGCCACCAGGAAATCATGACGCGCCTGGCCGAGGCGGGCAACCGGGTGCTGTTTATCGAAAACACCGGCGTGCGAACCCCCGGCTTCAAAGATTACAGGCGCCTGGTCCGGCGCTTGCGCAACTGGTGGTACAGCTACCGGGGTTTCCGCCAGCAGGGCCGGAACCTTTACGTCTTCAGCCCCCTGCTGTTCCCCTTTCCCCACTCCCGGATCGCCAGACTTTTCAACCGATTCTTCTTCACGCGCCTGTTGAACTCCTGGTGCCGTTCCCAGCGGTTTAACAATCCGGTGGTGATCTCGTTCCTGCCCAGCGCACTCACCCTGGAGGTAATCAACCGGCTGCCTTGCAAGCTGCTGCTCTACTACTGTATCGACAGCTTCGAGCACAGCTCTGCGCAGGCGGTAAAGATCGCCGACAGTGAAAAGCGGATGATTCGGGAGGCGGACCTGGTTTTCGTCACATCCCATCAGCTCGAGGAGCACTGCCGTCCCGACAATCCGAACGTCCACCGCTTTCCGTTCACGGTCGATTACGAGCCGTTCGAAAGAGTGCGCGAGGATTCCGGCTGGACCGAACCCGAAGAGCTGGCCGGGATAGCCTCACCGCGGGTCTGCTACGTGGGCGGCCTGCACCGCTGGGTCGACCAGGAGCTGCTGGCGAAGACGGCGGAAATGCTGCCCGAAGTGAACTTCGTACTGATCGGGCCGGAACAGGAGAACGTCGACCGGCTGCGCGGACACCCGAACGTGCACCTGCTGGGCGCCAGGAGTCACGACCGGCTGCCGGCGTACCTCAGGGCGATGGACCTGGGACTGATTCCCTACCGGATCACTCCTTACACGGCCAACGTTTTCCCCACCAAGCTCAACGAATACCTGGCAATGGGCCTGCCCGTGGTATCCACCGCTATCGAGGAGATCATCTATTTCCGGCGGGAACATCCCGACCTGGTGGCGGTGGCCCGGAGCCCGGAGGAATTCGCCGCCTCTATCCGGGAAAAGCTGCAATCGGCGGGCAGCCGGAAGGAACTGGAGCTGAGACAGGAGAGAACCGAAACGGCCCGGGCAAGCGGCTGGTCGGTCAGGCTCGAACAGATGAGCCGGCTGATCGCCCGGGAGATCGAAATGCTGAAAACCGCTGAAGACAGGTCCTGGCGGGAAAAGCTGGCCAGCCTCACTGGCGGTTACCGCCGGAAAATCGCGGTGACCGCGACAGGGCTGGTGCTGGTCTATACGATCCTTTTCCATTCGCCGCTGATGTTCTGGGCCGGCAGGCCGCTGGTGGCGGAAAACGGCCCCGCCCATTGCGACGTGATCCTCGTATTCGGCGGCGGAGTGGGTGAATCGGGAGCGCCCGGCTCCTCGACGTTTGAAAGGGCCGGCTTCGCGGCCCGTCTGTACCGGCAGGGAATCGCCGGCCGGGTGGTTTTTTCCAGCGGCTACCAGCAGCTCTCCCGCCACGATGCCGAAGACATGATCAAAGTGGCGACCGCCGATGGCGTGCCCCAGTCAGGGATCATCATCGAAGAAAATGCGGCCAACAACTACGAAAACGTGACCCGCTGCCTGGCAATCATGGCGCAGCATGGATACCGGTCGGCGCTGGTGGTGACCGGCCGCTACAATACCCGCCGGACCCGGCTGATTTTCGACAGCCAGCTCGAAAAAGGCCGGGCTCCGGGCGTGACTCCGGATTCAATCAGAATCGTTCCGCCGGACGAAAGCATATTTTTCAGCCGGGACGACCACCGTCTCGACCAGTGGAAAGCGGTATTCCACGAATACGCCGCCATATTATATTACTGGTGGCTCGGCCGTCTCTAAAACCGGGCCGCCGACCAGGCAGCAGGCTATGATTCAGCCGAAGCGCAAGATAAAGATTCTGAGGATCATCGCCCGGCTCAACATCGGGGGGCCGGCGCTGCACGTGATCATCCTCAACAGCGAGCTCGATCCGCAGGCTTATATCTCGCAATTGGTCACCGGGCGGGAATCCCCGGCCGAGGGTAACATGAACGACCTCGCCCTGGAAAAGGGCGTGCGTCCGATCATCATCGATGCTCTGGGCCGGGAAATCTTTTTCCGGGAGGACTTGCGGGCGCTAATCCGGCTGATCAAGCTAATCCGGGACGAGAAGCCGGACATCGTCCACACGCACACGGCCAAGGCGGGTTTTCTGGGCCGGCTGGCGGCCAAACTGACCGGGGTGCCGATAATCATCCACACCTTCCACGGACACGTATTTCACAGCTATTTCGGCTATTTCAAGACCAAATTTTTCTTGTGGCTGGAAAGGCTGTTG
>JAZDIG010000337.1:0-6224 GCA_043805105.1 Candidatus Glassiibacteriota bacterium
CGGTCCAGGCAGGCCAGCGCCGTATCCTTGCGGCCGGCGGCGGCTTCGAGGTTACCCAGGTTGTTCCAGGCCGGGGCGTACCCGCTGTCCGCCTCGATGGCCCGGCGGTAGGCCCGGCGCGCCTGGTCCGTTTCACCGCGGGCGGCCAGAACCACTCCCAGGTTTAGCTGGACTTTTCCATCTCCGGAATACATGTCCGCCACCTTGCGCAGGGAGCGTTCGGCCTTTTCAAGATCGCCGGCGCGGTAGGCGGAAATCCCCAGGTTGTAGAGCGCCAGCGGGTAGAGCGAATCGACAGCCAGGGCCTGTTCGAAACAGCGGCCGGCACCAGTGTTATCTCCCCGGTCCAGGAGCATCTTGCCCAGGTCGTTGAGGATTTCCTTGTCCTGGGGGGCAAGCCGGCGCGCGGTCTCCATGCGGCGCAAAGCCTGGTCGCCTTCGCCCTGCTGCCAGAGGATGTCGGCCAGCATGGCATTGGCCCGGGCGTGCGAGGGGATCACCTGGATCGTCCGCTCGAGCCAGGCTTTGGCGGCATCCAGCGAGTCGAGGCTGCGCCAGGCCAGAGCCAGCAGGAAATTGGCCGGGCTGTCCGGCTTTTTCTCCACGGCCCGGGTGAATTCGGCGATAGCCTGCCAGTGCTCGCCCCGCTCCATGTAGATGAAGCCTTTGTACTGGCAGGCGTAGACGTTGTCCGGATCGACAGCCAGCACCGAATCGAAAACCGCCAGGGCGCGGTCGTAATCTCCCTCGGCCTCGGCCATCACTCCGGTCATGAAACGGCCCAGGGTGCGGATCATCCGTTTGGGGTCGGGCCGGGAGCCCTCGGCCTGCCGGCTGGTCCGGCCCGCGACGTAGCCCAGGGCGCGCAGCCGTTCGGCGGATTCCGAGTCCAGCGCCAGGCGGCCGGCCAGGTTTCTTTCGCGCCTGGAGAGTTCCCGGCGCAGGCTGGCGAAGCGGGCCATCGACTCTCCCAGGCCCGCACTGTCCCAGCTGACCAGATCGGCTGATTCGGCAAAATCGACGCCGATATCATACAGCTCCGACTCCGGCGCCTCGATGTACTTCATGTCGCCGTAAAGCATCCCTTCCAGGCTGTGCCAGCCGAAAGTGTTTTCCGGCAGCCGGGTTTCAAAGTACAGGGTGCGCTGCCGGCCGGGCAGGCCGGCGGATCGGGAATCGATCGAAGGCAGCAGGCTCCGGCCGTCGATCTCCCGGAGCGCATCGAGTCCGGCCGCCTCCAGAACTGTGGGCAGCACGTCCACCAGGCTCACGTTGTCGGCGACGGTCCGGCCGGCCCGGAGTTCACCCGGAAAGCGGAGGACGAGGGGCACGTGGAGGGTGGAATTATAGAGGAATATGCCGTGGGTCGGCTCCCCGTGCTCCCCCAGCGCCTCGCCGTGGTCGCCGGCCACCACAATCAGAGTGTTGTCCCAGCGGCCGGTGGCTTTCAGGTAGTCGACCAGCCGGCCCAGGTTGAAATCGGCGTAGGCGATCTCGCCGTCGTAGGGGTCCGCGCCCACGGTATCGAACGGCGCGGGCGGACGGTACGGGGAATGGGGATCGAAATAGTGCACCCAGAGGGCGAACGGCCGCCTGACAGTATCCAGCCAGGCGATGGCGGCCTCGGTCACCTCGGCGGCGTTTCTTTCGACAAAAAAGGCCGTTTCCTGGTCCGGCCGGGCCGTGAGGCGTTCATCGTAATGCCCGAAGCCCTGCGCCAACCCGAAGCGCGAAGTGACGACGTAGGCGCCGATCACCGCGCCGGTTTCGAAGCCGGCCGAAGCGAGCAGCTCGGCCAAGGTCACCGCCCCGCTCTCCAGGCGATAGGTCCCGTTGTCGCGCACGCCGTGTACCGGCGGGTAGAGCCCGGTAAAGAGGCTGGCGTGCGCCGGCAGGGTGACCGGCACCGGCGTAAAACAGCGCGTAAAGCGCACTCCCTCGCGGGCCAGGCGGTCGACAGTGGGAGTTGCGGCCCTGGCGTAGCCGTAGCAGCCGATCCGGTCGGCGCGGGTGGTGTCGAACGTGACCACCAGGACGTTCAACTGCGGAGAGCGGGTGCAACAGAGCAGCGACAGAAAAGCGGCTGCGACTAAGCGTGAGGCTGGTCCGGTCATTCTCATGGCACGCTATCCTGATGATCGACCGTGGAGCTTATTCCAAAGCTTTATTATACCGGAAAGGCTTATCCGGCGGCAAGTAGCGGCAGGAAACCAGGGGGATCGGCGGTCAGAGACTGGTGGTGCGTTTCATGACGGCCAGGGTGCGGAAGTAGTTCAGTTCGAGCAGAAACTGGAAGATCTGTTCGAACATTTCCGGGTAATGCTGGAGGTGACGCATCAAGGCTTGTACGCTGATCCGGTAGCCGAACACCTTGGTGATTGTGTCCACCTGGCAAACGCTCTGCGAGCCGACGTTGAGGATCGAAGATTCACCGATAATGGTCGGAGCGGACTGGATGTTCAGGTCGATCCGCTGCTCTTCTTGGGTGAGCTGGTTCTTGTGGAGCTTGGAGATCTTCACTCTGCCTTCGTGCATGAAAATCAGGTCCGAATTCGGTTCGCCTTCGCGGATTATCGTTCCGCGCAGTTCGTGGGGCTTGACGCTGAGGTTCGGAATGGAGCGCATCTTCTTCAGGAAATTGCCGATTCCTTCCACCAGCCGGATCGGGTACTGGACCTCCTCGGCTTCCTGAGCCAGGCCCCAGGCGATGAGCACGTTGACGTAGTTTTCATTCACTTCCATCAGCTTGCGGTACATGATCCGGTTGAGGCTGATCATCAGCTGGCCGCGGAGCTTGCGCAGGGCCGGGTTCGGGTTCTGGAGGATTTCCACCAGGGCCGAATAGTTGAACACGATCAGCCGCATGTCACCCTCGGCGTATACGTCCGCGCTGCGGCTTTCGACCGCCATCAGGTTGTCCAGGGAGTTGATCACCATGCTGATCATGCTCATCTCGCCCACTGTGCGCTTGGCCGGCACCTCGATTCGCTCCGGCTGGCCGATGTCCACGCCCGCCTTGCCCTCCACGATGTAATAGAGGGCGTGGCCGGGAGCGTCCTTTTTGATGAACGGCCGGTCTCCGGCCTTGATGTTCTTCACCAGCAGCGTGGCGGATGACTTGATATCCCCCACCGACCCGGAGTACATGATGCGTGTGATGGTCTGCAGCTCATTCAGAATTTGTTCCGAGCGCGCCTGGTCCATTCTCTTCCCTGGGGAAACGGTTTCGCCTGGAACTCGGGCGTCTTCGAACGGCGGCAAATTCGGCGGATTGAGACAATTTTAAATCCATATCGTTTTTTTTTCAAGCTAATTCGGATTCCCGGCTTAGCGCCTTAACTTACTGATATATCGGCTATTTGCAGAACCTGCGGCCTCCGGCTGGAAAGCAGTCCGGACATTTTCTTGCGCCGGAAGATGGCGTTGGATATCTTGCTGTAACTAAAATATGGGGAATGTCCCGGATTCCGGCTGCCGGAAAGGAAACGGAGATGAAGGCGGCAATTACCGCGGATACGAAAAGGATCGAATACGTCCAGGCGGCCGATCCCCGGCCGGGGCCGCACCAGGTGCTGATCGCTCCGGCATACGTGGGAATCTGCGGCAGCGACTTGCATGTCTACCGCGGCGAATTCGCCGGCCGGGTGAAGTTCCCGCTGATCCAGGGGCACGAGTTCAGCGGCCGGGTGGTGGAGACCGGCGGCCAGGCCGGCCGGGTCAAGCCGGGCGACCGGGTCTGTGTCGATCCGATAATTTCCTGCCACGCCTGCCCGGCCTGCCTCAAGGGCCAGTACAACGCCTGCCGCAGCCTCAGGCTGCGCGGGATCGACCTGGACGGCGCTCTGGCCCAGCTGGTAGTGGCAGACCAGGAACAGTGCTTCCGGCTGCCGGATTCGATTTCGGACCGGGACGCGGCCCTGGTGGAGCTGTACTCGATCGGCATGCACGCCGCCACGGTCAGCGCGGTCGAGCCGGGCGACCGGGTGGCGGTGATCGGCGCCGGCCGGGTGGGCCTGGCCGTGCTGCAGAACCTGCTGTTGACCGCCGCCGAAAAAACGGCCGCCGTGGACATCAGCCCGCACAAGCTCGAAAAGGCCCGCCGCGCCGGGGCCGACCTGACTGTCGACAGCCGGAAGGCCGATCCGGTGGGCGCCGTGCTCGACTGGACCGGCGGCGATGGCGCCGACTGCGTGATCGAGTGCGTGGGCGAAGCGGTCCTGGAGGGGATCGCGGAGGGCAAGGCGCCAGTCGCCCAGGCGGTGGAGATGATCCGTAACGGCGGCCGGATCACGCTTCTGGGCCAGGGCCCTCACAGCTACGGCGCCCATTGGAAGACCTTTGTCTGGAAGGAAGCCACGCTCCGGGCCTCGCGGGTCAGCAAGGGCGAATTCCCGCGCGTGGTGGCGGCCATGGCCGCCGGCCGGTACAATACGGAGCTGATGGTGAGCGCTGAGTACCCGCTGAGCGATACGGCGGAGGCCTTCGCATTGGTGGACCGCGAGCCGCCGGACGTCCTCAAGGTGCTGGTGCGGGTGGAATGAGAAGTCCGACTCCGGAAAGAAACCTGACGTCACTTGACAAGTAGATTAAGTCTATCAAATAAATCGAGATATCAGGTTCACAAAAACTGGTTCACGGCAAGACACCGAAAAAATTCGGTTCCCGCGGTAACTGTCATTCCATTCGTTCATTAGCCGGCGACAATAGAGTTCGGGGAAATATTGAGGGAAGAGCGGCGGATTGTTTATTACCAGCCGATAAGCCGGCCGGGCCGGCGAACGGATTCGAATGCGGCATGAAGTATTTTCGGACGAAGTATTGATTTATTCCACTGTTTTACCGAGCCAGCTCAGTTGTCATCCCTAACGCAGCCGAAGGCTGCGCTCCGGGGCCGCCTGTTCGAGCTGGTACAGGGGAGCGTGTAGTTGCCGCGTAATTTCCATCGCGGCCTTGAAAATATACGGGCACGGCATGCCCCTACGCCAGGCAGGCCATTGTTTCGCGCTTGCAGCTTTTTTGCAAGGGCGAAACAGGCGAGCGCCCCAGGAGCGGATAGAAACCTCCTGGACACCTTTGGCTTTGACTTCCCCGGCTGGCAGGCGAGTTGCGGCCCCAATAGATTTTTGTTTCTTTTTATCGCCTGAAAAAGAAAAAAATTCTTTACCCGGCTGCCTGGAAATGTAAGAAAATTCAGCCGGCCAGTACTAACCCGGCGATATAAAAACAGCCCCTTCCCCCTGGAGCCTGCCATGAAGACCTGTTCTTTGACCAGTCTGGCCGCCGCCCTGGCGTTCTGCATCCAGGGCAGCATCTTCGCCGCCCCCTGGGCCCCGGCCGGAGCGGATTCGGTGGTGGTCTTCGAAGACGACTTTTCCGGCTACCCGCTGGGAGCCTTGAGCGAACCCTACACTGCCGTGCAGGAATACCACTGGACCCCCAAGAATCCCAAGTGGGGTCCCTGGGACGAAGCGGTCTACTGGGGTTTCTTTCCAGTGGAAAAAGGCCTCGCCTGGCACATCCGCCAATCCGACGGCCGAAAGGTGCTCTTCCAGCAGCAGGAAATCCCCGAGGAAGACAAGAACGCCGTGGTGGTCACCGGCGACGAGCTGTGGCGTGACTACGCGTTCGAGGTCGAGCTGGTGCCGCTCTCGACCGAAAACCCGGTCGGGATCATCTACCGCGTGGAAAACAGCCGCAACTACTACGCGGTGGTGCTGGCCGAAGGCCACAAGTGGTTCTGGATCAGGCGGATCCACGACCAGTGGGTCAAGAGCAAGGTGCGGAACATCCCTTACCAGCCGGGCAAGCCGGTCACGCTGAGGGTCCAGGTCGAGGACCGCAACCACCGCTTTTTCGTGGACGGCCGGGAGGTGATGGAAGTGGTGCGCCGCGACCACTACCACCCGCTGGGCAAAGTGGGCCTGATCGCCAACAGCCCGGCCGAATACCGCCGGGTGCGGGTTGTCATGAGCCGCGAGGCGCACGAGGACTTCCAGGCCCGCAAAGCCGCCCGGGAAGCCGAACTGGCCGGACTCCGCACTAAATACCCTCAGCCCGTGCTCTGGAAAAAAGTCGACCTGCGGAAACTGGCGGTCAACGGCCGGC
This sequence comes from Candidatus Glassiibacteriota bacterium, assembly GCA_043805105.1. Lineage (GTDB taxonomy): Bacteria > Gemmatimonadota > Glassbacteria > GWA2-58-10 > GWA2-58-10 > JAZDIG01. Next base: position 6,106 of record JAZDIG010000337.1, read on the forward strand.
AGATGCGCTGGGGCGACCTGGACGGCGACGGCGACCTGGATTTCGTGATCGCCCAGCGGCATTACGGCAGCGAGGGCGCACTGCGACGCTATATCGCCGGGCTGGCCGCTTTCGACCTG
>JAZDIG010000338.1:0-5629 GCA_043805105.1 Candidatus Glassiibacteriota bacterium
GCGGCGTGGAATTGAAGTCCCCGGAAAAGCTGCTGATCACCCTCACCCGCCTTTCGAGCAGGGCCGCCAGCAGGATGTTCTTTTCATCCTCGCGGAACAGCAGGTAGGCGCAGCGGGCCATTTCGGGCCGGAGCTGGTCGATAGTCTCGACCGAGGTCGGCTTGGCCACGATGTATTTCATTTCTACATATTGACGTTTAAACTCCTGCAGCATCTCTTTGTCTTCGCTGACCAGGAACACATCACCTTTGTCCAGCAGGCCCTCGATAATCTTGTTGATCAGCTCCCGGTCGTCGCCGAAGATCAGGAAATGGCCCTGAGCCGCCTCCAGCGCTTTTTTCATCCGCTTGACGATTCCCAGGTTGTAAACTTCTTCCACCACCACCCGGGCGTAGACATGGGCGCCCAGGATGATAAAGCGCATGACCAGGATAGCGCTCACCAGGATGGTGAATATTCGGATGAAAGCGTTTCCGGTGAATCCGGTGTCGCCGTAACCTATGGTCGCAAAGGTGATCCAGACGAAATAACAACAATCAACCAGACTTTGAGGAGTACCTAAGATTTCGAGAACTACGTAATATGCAAATCCAAAAAAAACGATAACGATGAAAACACTGAATAGAAATACAGATAGCACTCTGAACGTTTCTCTGAGCTGCGCGCCCTCGTGCCAGAACAAGTCGCGGAATTTGTTTTTGAGAGTCTGTTTGATATGCATTCTCCTTGCGCAGGCATCCTGAAAGTATGCCTTTAATTATCAAACTGCAGAAAGAAGTCGTTCAGGTTCTCGTTGCCATTGCTGATAATAACTCCCACATTCAGCGGATTGCCGCCTGACGGTTCAAGCAGCCTGCCTTCGAGCACCGGGACCAGGGACACCGCGCCAGAGGTCTCCAAGCCTCGGACAGACACCACAGACAGGATTCTCTTGGCCGCGGTCGCCGTACCGCTCAAAAGACCTCCTCCATCCACCGACGCCAGATTCAATTCGAAAGACTTCGCCTCTATTCAGCTCACAATCTCCTGCCGCGCATGTATTTCTTCCATCGCCTGCGCTTTTTGTTGGTCGATAGTCCCGTCTTCGGCCGCCCGCACCAGGTCCAGCAGGTACTTCGCCGTCAACATGCGAGGCAGTAGCACGAAATCGGCGCCTTCCTTGTACATTCTACTGGCGCGCGCCGGGCTTTCCGCCGACACGATGATCCGGGCGTGCGGGTTCAGTTTCCGTAACTTGCTGATGATCTTGAGATTGTCTGTACCCTTAAGCATCGTATCCGAAACGGTGGAGATAATGATCTTGGCACTGCCGATCCCCGCGTGCCGCAACGTCTCTATGTTGCCGATATCTCCGTAGATAGTCTTGATCCCCATGGCGGTCAGTTTATGAAACACATTCGGATTGAAATCAATTACCATGAGCCTTTCGCGCAACTCTTCGGGGGATGGTTCCAAATCGGTCACAAACGAGCTGGCTACCCGGTGAAATCCCAAAATGGCGATCTCTTTCTCTTGCGTCTCATGATGCTCGGCAATTTCCTGAGCCGTCAAATCGCGGATGCCGATGAACTGAAGCGCGCGATTCAATAGATTCTGGAGAGGGTGGCTGTACTGGATCATGTAGGTGGATACGGTTGAGGTGATGACGAAAATGAAAATCACCACTGACAGTATATCTTTTTCAATATGTCCCTGCGCCACACCCAATGCAGCAATCACCAGTGAAAACTCGCTGATCTGTGAAAGATTGATAGGAACAAGCAAACTGACCCGATTGCCGTTACCCAATGCCCATAAAATGGGAAACACGGATGCAAAGCGGCTGAACACCACGAACGCAGACATGACCGCAGCGAGACCCACCAGGGCCAGGTTGTCCATCGGATTGGGAATCGCCATGCCCAGCGCCACGAAAAACAGCGTCAGAAAAAAATCCCGGATGCCGACGATCTTGCCGATTACATCCAGGTTATAGGGGAAGGTGGAAATGGCTGCGCCGGCGATCAAAGCCCCCATTTCCAACGACATTCCGAACTCGCCCGCCCGCGCGCAGATCAGGAAGCACCAGCCGAGGGAGGCCACCAGCACCAGTTCCGGCAGTTTGGCGATGGCGCGGAATATTCGCCCTAACACGTATCTGCTGAGGACCAGGCTGATCGCCACCAGAATGGCTCCCCGGCCAAATGACCAGAGAATATCCAGCACCGCCGGATTCGCCAGGTTCGGCTGCACTCCCAGGACCACGATCGCCCAGAGGTCCTGGAATACCAGCACGCCAAGTGTCAGGCGCCCATGCAGAGTGTGGAGTTCATACTTTTCATGCAGGAGTTTGACTACAATGGTGGTGCTGCTGATAGCGCAGCAGACTGCAAGGTAGCCAAGGTCGTAACGCCCATTGCCCATGGTGAAGCCATACAGCGCGAAAAATCCAAGGCCCATCAGTAGACACAGTAGAAACTGGAAAAATCCTGACAGGATCAAGGATTTGCCGGCTTCCCGCAAATTTTTTATATCGATTTCCAGACCGATCATAAACAGCAACAGGATTAAGCCGATCTCGGACATGACGGATATACTCTGTTCGTCATGAACCAGCCCCAGGCCGGATTCGGGACCGATCAGGACGCCGGCGATGATATACGCCAGCAGCGCCGGCTGCTTAAACCGGCTGCCGATAAAGGCCAGCGCGCTGGCGGCGATGATACTTATACCCACCGTCTGGATTAGATTGTGCTCGGATTTTCCCTCGGCGGCGAAACTACAGTCCGGAAACAACACGCCCAGACTCAGCGCCAGCAACCAGATAATTCCCGGTACTGGTGTTTTCATAAATCTCCTTGCGACTACGGTTACGCAGCCATATCGCCCGACATTCTCCATATTAAAATTGAAACTGGAAAAGATAGCTTTCCTTTTCAGTGCGGAGAAAAATCATTCGCCCCTTCTAATTTGAAGCGGTAGATTATTATTGTTCCTTGATTGTCTCCCTGAGCTGCGCGCCCTCGTGCCAGACCAGGTTGCGGAAATAGTTTTTCGTCGCCTCTTTGATGTTCGCTCTCCTTGTTCGGGCATAATTGCAGGATGCCTTTACTTGCCGAACTGCGAAAAGAAGTCGTTCAGGTTCACGTTACCGCCGCTGATAATTACTCCCACTTTCAGCGGGCCGCCGCCGGCCGGCCCGGGCAGACGGCCTTCGAGCACCGGGACCAGCGGCACCGCCCCGGAGGGTTCCACCACGAGTTTCATCCGCTCCCAGAGGAATTTCATCGCCCGCACGATCTCCGGTTCCCCGGCCAGAACAATATCGTCCACTCTTTCGCGGATAACGGCGAAGGTCTTTTCCCCCAGCGAAGTGCGCAGGCCATCCGCGATAGTGCGGGGACCGGCCTGCGGAATGATTTTGCCCGCTTTCAGGGAACGGTACGCATCGTCCGCGCCAGAGGGCTCCACGCCCCAGACAGTCACGGAGGGCAGGATACCTTTGGCCGCGGCGGCCGTGCCGCTCAGCAGGCCCCCTCCCCCCACCGGCGCCAGGATGAGATCGAGGGGACCGGCTTCCTCGATAAGCTCCAAGGCGGCGGTGCCGGCGCCCGCCATCACCCGCTCGTCGTTGTACGGGTGTACCAGGGTCAGGCCCTCCCGGTCGATTATCCCCTGGGCGGCGGCTTCACGGCTGGCGAGAGTGTTTTCGCAGAGGACGACTTCCGCCCCGTAGCCCCGCACCGCCTCGATCTTGACCGGATTGCTGCCGGCCGGCATCACGATTTTAGCCCGGATTTTCATCTCGGCGGCGGCCAGCGCCAGCGCCTGGGCGTGATTGCCGCTGCTGTGGGTCACCACTCCCCGGTCGCGTGCCGGCCCATCCAGCAGGCTCACCGCATTGAAAGCCCCCCGGAACTTGAAAGCGCCGGCGCGCTGGAAATTTTCGCACTTGAGGTAAACGCGGGCGCCGCACGTGCGGTCGAGCGTGCGGGAAGTGAATACCGGCGTATGGTTTACTGCCTGGCGTATCCGGTCCGCCGCCTGCCGGACATCCTCGATGCCGATCATTTCAGTGCACTTTCGGGAATTACATATGGCGAAGACACTCGGTTGCCCCCACCCTCCGGCCCTGCCCAGCAAAATATTATCATAAGCCACCGGAATTGTAAACCGTTTAAAGGACACGCCCGGATCTCGTCCAGTGAACCGGACCCCTTTTACTTGCCATAGCGCCGGGGCTTGATTACTTTTTTGCAGTTTGGAGTCCTGTGGTCACAGCCTGATTGATACGGCACGGAATTTCAGCGAGGAGGGACCAGTGACGGAAAACGTCTCCGGCGGCGTTCAGGAAGATTCCCTATCGAGTTATGGATACAAGCAGGAATTCAAGCGCGTCCTGAAGCTTCGGCACCTGGTGGCTTACGGCCTCGCCTACGTCACGCCGACCGCCCCTTTCCCCATGCTCGGGATCGTGGCGATCGCCACCGCCGGGCACCTGACTACCACTTACGTAGTCGCCTTCATCGCCCTGTTTTTCACCGCCACCAGCTACGCCAAAATGGCCTTCCGCCACCCGATCGCCGGTTCGGCCTATTCCTACTCCCAGCGGGCGATCCATCCCCATGTCGGCTTCGTGATCGGCTGGGCGCTCTTCATGAGCTACCTGCTGGTGCCGCTGCTGAGCGTACTGGCGGCGCGCGATCTCTGCCTGGAATTTTTCCCCAGGGTGCCGACTTGGGTCTGGGTCTGGGGCTTTGTGGTTTTCATGACCGGGGTGAATTTCTTCGGCATCAAAGTCACGGCCACGGCCAATACGATCATGACCGTCGCAATGATCCTGGCCGCGATCCTGTTCGTGGCGCTGGCCGTGTGGGCACTGAACAACGGCATAGGCGATGGAGTCCTGCTTTCAGCCAAGCCGTTCTACAACCCGGATACCTTCAGCGGCCCCCTGCTTTTATCCGGCGCGTCGATCGCGGTCTTTTCCTACGTCGGTTTCGACGGCGTTTCGACATTGGCCGAGGAAGTGGAGAACCCACGGGTCAATATCGGCCGGGCGACCGTGCTGGTGGCGATTTTCTGCGCCGTGATCTTCGTGGTCGTGGCCTACGTTACACAACTGGTCTGGCCGGCCTACAGCGAATTACCCAACGATGTGGGCGCGGTACTTAAAATCTCGGAAAAAATAGGGGGAGGAGTCTTTCGCATCTTCATTTTCCTGATCATGATCGTGGCCGGGGTGTCCTGCGCCCTGGCCAGCCAGACATCAGCCGCCAGGCTGATGTACGGCATGGGCCGCGACCGCGTGCTGCCCGGAAAGTTCTTTGCCTACGTCAGCCCCACGCATAAGATACCGACTTACAACCTGCTGTTGATCGCGGTGGTGACCCTGGTCTGCGCTTACACCTTCGAAAGGTTCCAGACCGCGGCCGAGGTGCTGAACTACGGTGCTTTCCTGGGCTTTTTCGCGGTCAACCTGAGCGTGATATTCGAGTACCTGATTCGTAACCGCCAGGGTAAGATAGGGCCGTTGGAGCTCTGGCGCTTCCTGCTGATGCCGCTGTTGGGCATGCTCGTGATCGGCGTGATCTTTATCAGCCTGAATCCGGCCGTCCTCAAGTACGTCAGCTACTGGATGCTGGCCGGC
>JAZDIG010000339.1:0-2212 GCA_043805105.1 Candidatus Glassiibacteriota bacterium
CAGCTCCCGGTCCGGGGCCACCAGCTCCTCATCAAAGTACATCTTGCTGCCCAGTCCCGCACATTCCGGACAGGCCCCGTAAGGGCTGTTAAAGGAAAATATCCGCGGGGCCAGCTCCGGGACGCCGATGCCGCATTCCGGGCAGGAGTATTTTTCGCTGAACAACACCTCCGCGCCGCCCGTATCCACCTTCACGAGTCCCTCTGCCAACGCTGACGCCAGCTCTAATGAGTCCCGGAGACGCTTTCTGATCCGGTCGTTCAATATCAGCCGATCCACGACCACATCAATGTCGTGGCGTTTGTTCTTATCGAGGACAATGTCTTCGCCGAGTTCCCTGGGGAGGCCGTCAATACGGACCCGGACGTAGCCGTCTTTCTGCAATTTTTTCAGTTCTTTCTGAAATTCACCCTTTTTGCCCCGGACAATCGGCGCCAGGACGGTAATTTTGGTCTCGGGAGGATAGGCCAGGATAGTCGCCACCATCGTGTCGATGGTCTGGGATTTTATTTCTCGGCCGCACTGGTAACAGTGAGGGATGCCAATGCGGGCAAAAAGCAGGCGTAAATAATCGTAGATTTCCGTTACCGTGCCGACGGTGGAGCGGGGGTTATGACTGGCCGATCTCTGTTCGATCGCAATGGCCGGTGATAATCCTTCAATTGACTCCACGTCCGGCTTATCCATCTGGCCGATGAATTGCCGGGCGTAGGTGGAGAGGGATTCCACATAACGCCGCTGTCCCTCGGCGTAGATGGTGTCAAAGGCCAGCGAAGACTTGCCGGAACCGCTAACCCCCGTAATAATCACCAGTTTAACCCTGGGAATGTCCAGATTGATGTTCTTCAGGTTGTGCTGCGCCGCACCTCTGATTTTTATATAATCCATTTATAACCGGTTTTGTCCAGATATTCGCAATACTCCAATACTCATATTATAGTTAAGCAAATAAAGCAATCTGTTGGACAGGACAATTAATAGGTGCTACTGCTGATGCCATTAAGACCACCGGTGGCAAGGGACGAGAAATGAGCTGGAAAGAAAATCCATGACCCGTATCATAGTCAGTGAAAAACCTAGCATGGGCCGCGCCATCGCTTCAGCTCTGGGCATTCAGGGCGCCGGGCGCAGTTTCATCCAGGGTAACGATGTCATCGTCACGTGGTGTGTGGGCCACCTGGTGACAGCGATAGGTCCCGAAGGATATGATCCGGGACTTAAAGCGTGGAAACTGGATACGGTGCCGTTTTTCCCCGAACCGTTCCGCTACGCCTCCATCGAGGCTACCCAGGATCAATACGCAGTAGTAGCAAAACTCATGACTCGTGACGATGTGGTGGATGTCGTGAACGCGACGGACGCCGGTCGTGAAGGCGAGCTCATCTTTGATCTGGTCTATCGCTTGTCGGGATGCACAAAACCCGTGCAAAGGTTCTGGACATCGAGCCTCACGGATAACGCCATCCGGGAGGCTTATGCGCGGATGAAGTCCGGCGATGCTTACCGCGGTCTGCGGGATGCCGCACGCAGTCGGCAAGAATCGGACTGGCTGGTCGGCATTAACTGTACACGAGCCCAAACCCTGGTCATGCGCCGCGCCGGAGGAGAGGGAGTTTATTCCATCGGCCGCGTACAAACACCGACTTTGGCTCTCCTTGTCAATCGCGAACTGGAAATCAGGGACTTTGTGCCAAAAAATTTCTGGACTTTGATAGCGAAGTTTCAAACAAACGCTGGAACTTATCAAGGCAAATGGTTCCGGAAAGTAGCTGGGAAAGATCAAGATCGGTTCGATCGGGAAGATGACGCCCAGGCGCTGGCAAATAAGCTGGCAGGGCTGCCCGGTAAAGTTGCTTCCGTCACATCCAGAACGGAAAAGAAAAAACCGGAACTGCTTTATGACCTCACCAATCTCCAAAAAGAAGCGAACAAACGTTTCGGGTTCACGGCCGAGCATACTTTGGAAGTGGCTCAGGATCTCTATGAAGCCAAGCTCATCAGCTACCCGCGCACGAATTCCAGATACTTGACGGCAGCGGACGCCCAGAAGGCCGCAGGCTGGATCAAGTCCATCGCGCAAGGCCAGCTCGCGGATTTGCAGCCCTTCGTTGCCGACCTGCGGAAGCGCTGGCCCGTGGTGCTTGACAAACGCTTCGTGAACGATAAAGAAGTTGAAGATCACTCGGCGCTGGCGCCCACAGAGAACCCGGCC
>JAZDIG010000340.1:0-3427 GCA_043805105.1 Candidatus Glassiibacteriota bacterium
CCGATCGCCTCGTCCAGCCGGCCCTGCTGCATGAGGACCGAACCGAGGTTATTGCGGGCGAAAGGATCGTCGGGATCGAGAATGGAGGCGCGGGCGAAGCTTTGTTCCTGGCCGGTGCTGAACTCTTTTTCGGTGCCGATCATCTCCACGCCGTGGTCGAACCAGCGCCAGGAATCCCAGTCGCGGGTAAGCAGTTCGAAGTTGCGGCGGTCCTGGCGGCGGTGGTAATAGAAGGAAGCGGCGGCAGGCAGGATCAGAGCGATAAACCAGGCGGGGGCGGTCAGCCAGGGCCAGCGGCCCTCCGGCAGATAGACTCCGGGCAGGCCGAGAGCTCCGCCCCAGAGCCAGAAGATGCTTTGCAGGCCGAGAAAGAACAGCCCGTAGAGGCCGAGAGTGCCGAAAAAACCCAGGCGCAGCAGCCGGACCCCGCGCTCGACCTCGGCGCTGACCGGACGGCCGTCCGGCCCGGAAGACTGCGGTCCGCTCATTTTTCTTCCGCTTTGCCGGTCATCGGCACGAAGCGCACCGGGATCACTTCCCTGCGCCGGGTCTTACCCCCGCTCTTCTCGTAAACCACCAGGTCCTGGTAATAGCGGCCCTCGGGGATGACCAGGCGGCCGCCTTCCTTGAGCTGGTCGAGCAGGGGCTGGGGTACTTTTTCCGGGGCGGCGGTGACGATCACGCAGTCGAAGGGAGCGGCTTCGGGCCAGCCGAAAAAACCATCGCCGGTGCGGATAGTGATATTGGTGTAGCCGAGCCGGTCGAGAGTTTTCCGGGCCTCTTCGGCCAGAGGCTCGACGATCTCGATCGTGTACACCGCTGCGGCCAATTCGGCCAGTACCGCCGCCTGGTAGCCGCTGCCGGTGCCGATCTCCAGCACGCGATCGTCCTTCCCGATCCGGAGCAGCTCGGTCATCAGGGCCACGATGTAAGGCTGCGAGATAGTCTGGCCGTAGCCGATCTGGAGCGGGTAATCGTTATAAGCCTGGTCCGCCTGTTTTTTCGGGACGAATTCGTGCCTGGGGACCTTGCGCAGCGCTTCCAGCACCCGCTCGTCTTTCACTCCGCGGTGCTTGATCTGAGTTTCGACCATGGACAGCCTCTCCCCCCGCAGCGAGTCCTGATCTTCCTTTTTACGGAAGGTTATCAATTGGTCCGCCTCCGTTTCCCTCGCGGAAGAACGGCTCCCGCAACAGATTGCCGCTGTCACGAGCAGCAGGGAAAGAAAACCCGTTTTCCACATGCCCTCCTCCATCTGTTACCGCTACTTTAAATATTAACCTGATTGCGGCAGTTTTCAACTTTTTTGCGAGTTGCTCCGCCCCCGGGAGAATTTCCTTCATCCTGCCGGAAGTCCGTTATGCCGCCTCGGTGCGGAAGCTGGAAAAGGTCTAATCTCCTTGACTTTGGGAGTGTTCCCGTATAATTTAAGTGCCTGGAAGTTGATAATTTAATCGGCAATGAGAGACGAGTTGCAAAGCGCCTCACCCCCCGATCAGGACCTTCGGAAACAAGCCAGCCGAATTCAATTCGCGAGCGCCTGGTTGAGGAATCCGCCGGCGCAAGACGAGTACCGATGAAAATCTTTTAACACCCGAAAAGGATTAACTGATGGAAAAGGAAGGTCTTTCTTTTATTGACAAGGCCGCGGTAATCGGCATCAAGAAGAAATCGCTGCAGATTGCCGAAACCCTCGCCGCAGTCGGGATCGAGGTCCTGCTGCTCGGTCCGACCAAAAGCGAAGTGGAGACCGCGATCCAGGGAATCGGCGAAGCGATCGACCGCGAGATCCAGCGCTGGGGCATGACCGAAGCGGACAAGCGGGCGATTCTGGCCCGGATCAAGCCGATCGACGACATCAAGCTGGCGGCCGGGTGCAAAATCGTGATCGAGGCGACCGGCACGAGCTTCGAGGAGAAGCAGGCCGCACTGAAGGCAGTGGAGGAAAACCTCAGCGACGGACTTGCTCTCTACATCATTCACATCTCCACCCTGAGCGTGACCGAAATCACCGGCGGCAGCAAGCTGGGGCCCAAGGTGATCGGCATGCATTTCCAGGAGCCGGTGCCGAAGATTCCGGTGGTGGAGCTGGTACGGGGGATGCAAACCTCGGACGAGACCGTGACCGCCGCCAGGGAATTGGCCCGCCGGCTGAACAAGACCGCGGTCGAGGTCTTCGAGTATCCGGGCTACATCACTACGCGGGTGATTCTGCCGTTCATCAACGAGGCGATCTACGTGCTGATGGAAGGCATCGCCAGGGCGGAAGACATCGACACGGCGATCAAGCTGGGTTACAACCTGCCGATCGGCCCGCTGGGCCTGTGCGACAGCCTGGGGCTGGACGAAGTGCTGCGCCGGATGGAAAACCTCTTCGAGGAACTCGGCGACGTCAAGTTCCGGCCCTGCCCGCTGTTGCGCAAAATGGTGCGCGCCGGCAAGCTCGGCCGGAGCACCGGCGAGGGTTTTTTCAAGTACGAAAAGAAGGACGCCTACGTCAGACAGTAAAACCGGTGCCTCGATATACAGGAAATACCTGCGCCTGAAGGATGAAATTTATTGCATTGTCGGCTGTTATCGGCAGGCCGGATAACCGCAGTAATTTTTTATCACTGATAATTTAAATTCGCCTGAAATTTTTTCAATCATTCCGCGAGGAGCCTGAACTCAAATGCTGATTCTGGTAATCAACTGCGGCAGCAGCAGCGTCAAATACCAGCTCGTCCAGACCGACCCCGCCGAGGCGCTGGCCAAAGGCAGCGTGGACCGGATCGGGATGAGCGGCGCGGTGCTGTCGATCACGCGCAGTGACGGCTACGAGCGCAAGTTCGGCCTGGAGATCCTCGACCACACGGTGGCCATCGAACAGATTCTGGCTTACCTGCAGCACGCCAAGCACGGAGTGATCAAGGACAAGAGCGAAGTGGAGGCGGTGGGACACCGGGTGGTGCACGGCGGGCAGAAATTCACCGGCAGCGTGCTGATCGACGAAGAGGTGCTGGCCAAGATCAGACAGTGCATCGATCTGGCGCCGCTGCACAACCCGCACAACATCCGCGGGATCAACGCCGCCTTGCGCAATCTGCCGGGAGTGCCGCAGGTGGCGGTGTTCGACACTGCTTTTCACAGCACCCTGCCGCCGCATGCCTACCTCTACCCCCTGCCGCAGGTGCTCTATCGCCGCTACGAAATCCGCCGTTACGGCTTCCACGGCACGAGCCACTACTACGTGTTCCAGCGGGCGGTGGCGCTGCTGGGCCGGCCGGCCGAAGAGCTGAAGGTGATCACCGCGCACTTGGGCAACGGCTGCAGTATCACGGCGGTGGACGGCGGCCGGAGCGTGGACACCTCGATGGGCCTCACCCCGCTGGAGGGCCTGGTGATGGGCACCCGCTGCGGCGACATCGACCCCTCGATCATCCTGCAC
>JAZDIG010000341.1:0-8135 GCA_043805105.1 Candidatus Glassiibacteriota bacterium
AAAGGCGGCGGGAGACTCAGGCAGGTCCCGGAGGCAGCGGTCCTTGAGCGCAAAGGGACCATCGGTGGTCATGGCCGAGCCGATGAAGGTGTAGCCGCCGACCTCCGCAGCCTGCTCCAGCAGGCAGTGAGCGCCCGGGGAGCCGGCGATCAGCCTGCGGAAGGCGGCGTCGTGGCCCCGCAGGTCCATGTTGCCGAGAGTGGCGAGGTAGGCGATGCCGCGCCGGCGGCAGCGTTCGAGGTAGTCCGGGAAGAAGCCTTCGAGGAATTCCCGCTGGACTGCGAACAAATCCCGGCCCAGCGGGTATACATCTCCACCGTTAACTATCGCCTCGACCCCGGCCCCGATTGCCCGTTCCAGAGCCACCTCGTAGGCCCCGGTTCTGCCGTGGATGTCTGAAACGTAGAGAATTTTCATCGGCGGTACGTCCTGATGACAGGAATCGGCTGGTAATTTATTCTCGCCGGCAGACGGTCGCAAGTGGGAATGAAATCCGCTCGAACGGTGAAAGGGCGGACACTAAAATTAAATTGCGAACTTTCGAGAGTCGATATTAAGTCAGGATTGAAAATCGTTGCCAGCCTCTTGATTTTTTTGCACCGGTTGACGCAATTATAGTAACGGAGGTAACATGCCCCGGCTGTCCGACCCGGGGCTTGACTGATGAAGTAAACGCGTTGCCGGCAGCCAAATTCTACATGTTGATTATCTGAGTGCCCGGAAAGAAAAATGGCGGTTAAAGGCGAGCTCGAAGGCTTAATTGCCAACCACAACCTGCTTATCTCGCGCGGATCGATAGTGGAGGCGGCCAAGGTCAAGGCGCTGATTGCGGGCTACCTGTCCCAGAAAGACATGCTGCCTCGGCTTTACCGGGCGGTCCGGGACAAGTTCGAGGAATTCCTCCACTGCGCGGAATCCAACTTCCCCCGCTTTCAGGAAATCATTAATTACCAGCATCTCACCCAGCTCGAATTCCTCTACCCGGAATACTTCGAGGAGTTTACGCGCGAGACCAACGACTCTAAAAACCGCATGATCGCCGCCGGCAATTACCTCTATGCCGGGTTGATCGCCGCCTCCAGCCTCCATTCCGAACGCAAGAAGCTGGAGGAGACAATCCTGCACTTCCTGAAAAAAGAAAATTACAACGACATCGAAAAGATTTTCGCCCGTCTGGAGGAAACCCGGCGGCTGAAAGTGAGCCTTTCCCCCCAGAACGGCCAGGTCAGGGAATTTCCGCTCATTTCCGATGAGGAAGTGGCGCAGCGGATCGGCCGGGCCCTGTTCGAGGCTTACACCATCGAATCCGAAAAGCTCGAGCAGGTCGCCGGCTCCTTCTCCGCCAGCAAGGCCTACAAACTGGCCAGCCTGCTCACCACCTATCTGCCGGAACAACTGCTGATTACCGACGGCAGCATGACCAGCACCGCCACCATGTACTTCAAGGAATTGATTGGAAAAACCGATCTCGACAACACGGCCGATCTGGTGGAATTCATGGAGCGGTTCAAGAAAAACCTGGCGATCATGCGCTACGCCTCGGAAAACCCACAGGTGTTCGAAAGCTACATGAACAGCCAGGAGATCCGCGATGGGCTCAACGAGCTGATGAGGAACATGCTGGGCAAGACGAGGTTCGACGAGGTGCGCGTGCTGGCGAGCAGCCTGGAGGGCATCGTTCCGTTCGGCTACCTGTTCAAGGAACATATCGGCACTCTGAAAGAGCAGGGTTTCTTCGTCCTGGCAATCGAAATGGCCGAAAAACTTCACATGCGGGAAGAGCTGACCGACGATCTCAAGCTGGAAGCTTTCCGCAAGCTGCTCGACGAACTGGCGAACAACCCGGTCCCGCAGGTGCTCAACCGGGTGATTAAATTCTGCGCCATGCACCGGATCAATTCGGAAAACTATCCCCAGATCGTCGAGGACGCCTCCAAATATCTGGACGAACTGGAAAAGGCCAATCCGGAGATCGAGAACGACCTCCAGCGCCTCTACCGGCAGCTGAGAATCGAAAAACAGAATCTCACCGCGGGAGCCTCGTTCAATCCGGGCAGGCTGTTCGAACCCGTGATCTGGTTTTTTACCTTGATTTTCCGGGTGTTCGTCCGGCTGCTGGGCATTTTCCTTTCCCGCGGCGCCGACACCGAGTCACGATCCGGACGCAAAAACCAGAAAGTGACCGTGAAATAATGCGCCTGCCTTTCTCCGGTCGTCTCCGGAACCGCCGGTCCGCAGCCTACAAAATCTCTTCGATCTGCACCCTGACACCGTGACGAGCGCTTTCGGCCGCCGCCACTACCGGGAGCAGACTTTTCAGCCCCTCCTCGCCGTCGACTGTCGGCGGTCGGTTTTCCCGTACCGCGGTCTGGAAATCTTTCAGCTCGTAAGCCAGGCTGTCCACCTGCTCGAACTCGATCCAGTGGTCGGCCTCCTCCACGTGGCCCAGCGCGTCGAGCCGCTCGATCCGCCCCTCATCCGGCCAGTACATGTAGCGCAGCACGCCCTGGCTGCCATGCCAGATCGAGTAGCAATCGTTGTGGATGTAGCTGTTGACCATCACCCCGGTGGCTCCCGAATCGAACTGCAGGATCAGGGCGCTGAGGTCCGGATTCGGCATTTCGACCATCAGGTTCTCGAAATGGGCCGACACGCTGACTACCTCTCCCAGGATCGTGCGCATGGTGTCTATCAGGTGGATGCCCATTTGGATCAGCGCCAGGCCGGGGCAGGTCAGCTCACTGCGGCGCCAGTCCCCCGGCTGAATGCCGAATGCGTTACTGGCGCCGAAATGGCATTCCACCGCGAGCGGCCGGCCGATCCGGCCCTCTTCGATCAGCCGGCGGATCGTGCTGAAGCAGCCGTAATAGCGGCTGTTGTGCCCCACACAGAGCTTGACCCCCTTTTCAGCGCAGAATTTGATCATCTCCTGCGCCTCGGCGATACTGTTGGCGATCGGCTTGTCGACGAAGACGTGCTTGCCATTGGAGGCGGCCAGCCAAGCGTGCTCAAGGTGGTCGTGGTTGGGCGAGGTGATGAGAAGCGCCTCGATGTCGTCCCGTTCGGCGAGCCGGCGGAGCGAGTCACTGGCTTCGCAGCCGAATTCCCGGGCGAACTTCTCCCGCGAGGCCGGCGTGCGGCTGTAACAGGCCACCAGCTCCAGGCTGCCGCCGGAGATGCCGCTGGTCACCAGCTTCCTGCCGAAATTCAGCCCGACCAGTCCAACGCGAAGCGGTTTCATTTTCTCTCTCCCGTGGTTAGATTGTAATTTCGAGGTTATTATCCGGCGGGCTTATTAACGCGCCGCTGTCCGGGGATGCGAAAGGGGACTTCAATATATCCGGACGGCGCGGCGGCGGACAAGGGTCGCGGTTTTCGACCCGCCGGCAGGGCCCTGCGGTCGCTGTTGCCTTGCCGCCGGTCGTCACTTAAATTTCAGCCTGTTTTCCAAAATGGAAAACTCACGCACCGGCAACCGGTAGCGGTCGGCCGCACGATACGGAGCATTGGCTCCAACATACCGGGCAAAAGCAGCCGGCCGGCAACAGCCGGAAGACTGAACTTGGTTGAAAGAATGTAACTATAGCAGGGGCGGTGTCAGAAAGATTCGTCCTCGGGCCGTCCGTGCGCTAAAGGAATTCCAACTCCAGGGTAAGCCACCATGAAAAACGTCACTGAATATTCAGTAGTGCCCACCCTGCCGGAAAAGCTGGCCGGCCTCAAGCCGCTGACTGAAAACGTCTACTGGACCTGGAACCAGGACATAATCGAGCTTTTCCGCCGGCTCGATGCGGACCTCTGGGAATCCACGCGCCACAATCCCGTGCTGATGCTGCAAACGATCAGCCAGAAACGCCTGGAGGAAATGGCCGAGGACGACGGCTTCGTTTCCCACCTGGACCAGATGAACAGCCTCCTGCAAAACTACCTGTCGGACAAGAAAACCTGGTTCGCCAAGAAATATCCGGACCTGGGCGACAAGTTTACCGTAGCCTATTTCAGCGCCGAATTCGGGGTCACCGAGTGCATCCCCACTTATTCGGGCGGCCTGGGCATCCTGGCGGGCGACCACGTCAAGAGCGCCAGCGACCTGGGCATCCCCCTGGTGGGCGTGGGACTGATGTACCAGCACGGCTATTTCCGCCAGTACCTGAACGTGGACGGCTACCAGCAGGAGTCCTATTTCGACAATGACCCGTTCAAGATGCCGATGCACCTGCAGCTGAACAAGGACAACGGCACGCTCGAAATCGCGGTCGAATTCCCCGGCCGCCAGGTGTTCGCCCGCATCTGGCACATCAAGGTCGGCCGGGTCAACCTCTACCTGCTCGATACCAACGTACCGGAGAACAGTCCCAACGACCGGGCGATCACCTACCAGCTTTACGGCGGCGACAAGGAAATGCGCATCCAGCAGGAAATCCTGATCGGTATCGGCGGGATAAGGGCCCTGGCGGCGATGGGGATTGAGCCGTGTGCGATCCACATGAACGAGGGGCACGCGGCGTTCAGCGGAATCGGGCGCATCCAGCGGATGATCGAGGAGGACAAGCTCGGTTTCGACGAGGCGCTGGTGGCGGTGCGCGCCGGCGGAATCTTCACCACTCATACCCCGGTGCCGGCCGGGATCGACATCTTCGAGCCAAACCTGGTGGACCGCTATTTCTCGCATCTTTATGCCAAGCTCGGTATCGACCGCAAGGGCTTCCTCGCCCTCGGCCGCCGCAACCCCGACAATGACCTCGAGCCGTTCAACATGAGTTTCCTCGCCTTCCGGCTGTCGGCCTACTACAACGGTGTCAGCCGACTGCACGGCGCAGTGAGCCGCAGGATGTGGCAGGCCGGCTGGCCTCAGGTGCCCGAGGACGACATTCCGATCACCCACGTCACCAACGGGATCCACGTTCCGTCCTGGATCAGCCGGGAATTCGGCGAACTGTTCGACCGCTACCTGGGCCACCGCTGGCGCGATGACCCGACGGACCCGGAATCCTGGGAGCGGGTTGCGGAGCTGCCGGACGAGGCGCTTTGGCGTAGCCACGAGCTGCGGCGCGAGCGGCTGGTATCCTTCGCCCGCCGCCGTCTCAGGAGCCAGCTCACCGACCGCGGGGCGAGCACCCAGGAGATCGACATGGCCGAGGAGGTGCTCGACCCCAACGCCCTCACTATCGGCTTCGCCAGACGGTTCGCCACCTACAAGAGGGCCAACCTGATCCTGCGCGATCCGGTGCGCCTGAAAAAAATGCTGACCAACCCCGACCGGCCGGTCCAGTTCGTCCTGGCCGGCAAGGCCCATCCGCGCGACGAAGAAGGCAAGGCCCTGATCCGGCAGATCATCCATTTCTCGCGCGACCCCGAAGTGCGCCGGCACATGGTCTTCCTGGAGAACTACGACATTATCGTATCGCGCTACATGGTGCAGGGAGTCGATGTCTGGCTGAACAACCCGCGGCGGCCCATGGAGGCCAGCGGCACGAGCGGCATGAAAGTTGTGCCCAACGGCGGCCTCAACCTAAGCGTCCTGGACGGCTGGTGGGTCGAGGCTTATGAGATCGACCCGAACACCGGCTGGGCAATCGGCAAAGGCGAGGAATACGACGACTACGAGCGGCAGGACCAGGTGGAAGCCAACGCCCTCTACAACCAGTTCGAAAACGACGTCATCCCGCTTTTCTACCACCGCGGTTCGGACGGCCTGCCCCGCCGCTGGATCGACAAGATGAAACTCTCCATCTCCAAGCTGGCTCCGGTTTACAACACCAACCGCATGGTGCAGGAATATGTCGAACGCTTCTACCTCGAGGCGGCCGAACGCTGCTCGAACCTCAAGAAGGATGGCTATCAGCGGGCCAAGAAAATGGCCAAGTGGCGGCAGAAAGTGAGCCGGGCCTGGCAGACAGTCTCGATCGTGGACGCCAAGGCCGACACCACCCGCGATTACGTGGTGGGCACACAACTGGAAGTGACCGCAGTAGTCAAGCTCGGCTCCCTCACTCCGGACGACGTGGCCGTGGAAGTCTACTACGGCCCCCTGGACCAGAAGCGCCGGATCGTGGAGCCGCGTACCGTGGCGCTCAAGCCGGCCGACAGCGCGGGCGGCAGCGGCGGGATCACTTTCACTGGCACCGTGCCCTGCGAGCGCAGCGGCCGCCACGGCTATACCCTCAGGGTGCTGCCCCGCAACGAGGATATGGTGAATCCCCACGAGCTGGGGCTGATTATCTGGCAGTAGGGGGGAGCTAAAAAGAAGTGACGAAGTGAAAGGCACAGAGGCACAGAGGCACAAAGGGGAAAGGCAGTGACAGATTTACAAAGTGACAAAGTAAAAAGAAAGGCACAAGGCACAAAGTTTAAAAGACCGTGACAAAGGGACAGAGCGGGAGTGGGAGGTGGGGTCTTCTGGCTTCTGGCTTCTGTCTTCTGGCTTCTGGCTTCTGGCTTCTGGCTTCTGTCTTCTGTCATCTGGCTTCTGGCTTCTGGCTTCTGGCTTCTGTCATCTGGCTTCTGGCTTCTGGCTTCCCGGGGAACCGGGGAGGGGGGAGGAAAACACCTCCATGCGTAAGACCAAAATCATCTGCACTCTCGGCCCTTCCTCCCGGGAACAACCGGTCATCGAACGGCTGATCGCGGCCGGGATGGATGCGGCCCGGATCAATTTCTCCCACGGCGACCACGAATCCAACCGGAAAGTGTACAACAGCTTCCGCCAGGCGGCGGACAAGGCCGGCCGACCCCTGCCGATCGTGGGCGACCTGCAGGGCCCGCGGATCAGGGTGGGGGAAATCGAGGGCGGGATGGAATTGGCCGAGGGCCGGACCGTGGTCCTGAGTTCGGAGAACGAGCCGGCGCAGGGCAACCGGATCGGCACCACCTACCGTTCGCTGGCCCGCGACGTTTCCCCCGGAGTCACCGTGCTGCTTAACGACGGCCTCCTGCGTCTGGTGGTGGAAAAGGTCGAGGGCGCGGACGTGCACTGCCGGGTGATAGCGGGCGGCCGGCTCACCAGCCACAAAGGCATAAACCTGCCGGAAGTGGCGATCAGCGAGCCCTCCCTGACCGAAAAGGACCGGGCCGACCTGAAATTCCTTACCGAGGAAGGGTTCGACTTCGTGGCCCTGAGTTTCGTGCAGCGGGCCGAGGACGTGCGCGAGGCGAAAAAGATCATCGCCGACTCCGGCAGCTCGATGAAAGTGATCTCCAAGATCGAAAAACCCTCCGCCCTGGACTGCCTCGACGAAATCCTCGATGAATCCGACGGCGTGATTGTCGCCCGCGGCGACCTGGGAGTGGAGCTGGGAGTCGAGCGGGTGCCGGCCGCCCAGAAGAAAATCCTGCGCGCCTGCAGCCGCAGGAACGTCCTGTCGGTCACCGCCACCCAGCTTCTCGAATCGATGAGCGCCAATCCGGTGCCCACCCGCGCCGAGGCCAGCGATGTGGCCAACGCGGTGTTCGACGGCACCGATTCCCTGCTCTTTACCGGCGAAACCGCCGCCGGCAAGTACCCGGTGGAAACCGTGGCCACCGCCGACCGGATCGTGCGCGAGGCCGAAAGCTCGATGGACGCCTGGGGCGACGTTACCCTGCTGCGCCATCAGGCGGCAGCCAATTTCCCCGAGGCGGTCTGCCACGCCGCGGTGGATGCGGCCCGCGACCTGGGGGCCAGCGCGATCGTGGTGGGCAGCCAGAGCGGACGCACGGCTCTGCTGGTCAGTAAGTTCAAGCCGCCGATGCCCGTGGTGGGGATCAGCGACGATGACCGGGCCCTGCGCCGGATGAATCTCTACTGCGGAGTCATTCCGCTGAAAATTCCGCGCATGGAGGTCATGGAGGAGAGTATCGCCGAAACTCGCCACTACCTGATCGGCAAAGGCTACTGCAAGCCCGGCGACGTGGTGGTGATGACTTTCGGTGTGCCCCTGCCCGAACGCCGCGCCACCAATACCCTGCGGCTGGTGGAGATATGATCAGGACTGTATAAACCTGTGTAACTATTAAGTGCTTATCCGTAAATTACACCAGTTTTTCTAAAGGCGATAATAGCTGCGGCCATATGCAGCAAGGCCATATATGTTTCGGTGAGTTTCTCATATCTTACCAGGAGTTTCCTGAAGCGGTTAAACCATGAGTGACACACC
>JAZDIG010000342.1:0-6287 GCA_043805105.1 Candidatus Glassiibacteriota bacterium
GGCCGTGGGCGGCGACGGCTGGGCCTACGATATCGGCTACGGCGGCCTGGACCACGTGATCGCCAGCGGCAAGGACATCAACATCCTGGTGCTGGACACCGAGGTCTACTCGAACACCGGCGGCCAGATGTCCAAGAGCACCCCGCTGGCCGCCACCGCCAAGTTCGCCGCCGCCGGCAAGCCGATGGGCAAGAAAGACCTGGGCCTGATGGCGATGAGCTACGGCAACGTCTACGTGGCCTGTATCGCGTTCGGCGCGAACATGGCCCAGACCGTGAAAGCCTTCATGGAGGCCGAAAGCTATCCCGGCCCGTCGCTGATTATCGCCTATTCGCACTGCATTGCCCACGGGATCAACATGACCAAGGGCCTGGACGAACAGAAGAAGGCGGTGGCCTGCGGCCACTGGATCAACTACCGCTACGATCCGCGCCGGGCGGTGGAGGGCAAGAACCCGCTGCAGCTCGACTCCAAGGAGCCGACGATCAAGGTGGAGGAGTACACGGACGGCGAAATCCGCTACAAGTCGCTCAAGAGCAGCATGCCCGAGCGGGCCAAGCTGCTGAGTGAACAGGCGCAGAAGTTCGCCACCAACCGCTACAACTACTACAAGGCCCTGGCCGGACTGGATTGGTCTTTAGTCAACGGCGGCGGTGACGGCGGCGAAAAGAAAGAGGAGTAATCTTAAAGCAACCGCCTATTATTGCGGAAATAGAAAGGGGAATGTACTTTGACAGGGTACATTCCCCTTGTTTTATCCAGCTATTCCGTGCAAAGGGTGCTCACCAGGAAGAAAATGGTAAAATTCGCGAAAATATATTTTGCTGATAGTAGAAGGCTTTTCTAGCTTGCCGATGAGACCGTGCATTTAGCGGTTACATCTCCTCCTTACTGGCATATCAAAGATTACGGCCTGGTTAACCAAATCGGTTATGGACAAACCCTGCATGAGTACTTGAAAGACCTGTACAGAGTCTGGAATGAGGTGTACAGAGTTTTAAAGCCAGGACGGCGACTAGTGATTAACATCGGTGATCAATTCGCACGATCTATTATCTACGGGCGGTACAAAATAATCCCATTGCATTCTGAATTGATTGGGCAGTGCGAACAGATAGGTTTTGATTATTTGGGATCTATAATCTGGCAAAAAAAGACGACGATGAATACGACTGGAGGGGCAAATGTAATGGGATCATACCCTTACCCTCCGAATGGAATGATTGAGATTGACTACGAATTCGTCCTTATCTTTAAAAAGCCGGGGCAGCCAGAGATAATTTCAAGAAATGTAAAAGATATGTCCAAGCTGACGAAAGAAGAATGGAAAGAGTATTTTCTTGGACATTGGTGTTTTGGCGGCGCCGGGCAAATCGAACATGAAGCCATGTTTCCTGAGGAATTGCCTAAAAGAATTATCAAAATGTTCAGCTTTGTAGGTGAAACTGTTCTTGATCCTTTTGTAGGCAGCGGCACTACAGTGAAAGTGGCAATGAATAATAATCGAAATGCCATTGGATACGAGATAAATGCCGACTTCGAAAAAATAATTAGAGATAAACTCAATTTTACAGAGCCTCTCCTTTTATCTGACTTTAAGGTTAATTTTGTGAGCCGTGGGCAATCATTACATAATTTACCGGAAATTTCATATGAACCATCTATTCAGGACGCAAATCAGAAAATAGATCCTAAGTTATTTAATTTCAGAGATAAACAGACCTACAAGGTTTTAGAAATAACCGAGTCGAATTTCCTTGTTCTTTCAACTGGTCTCAAGGTAAGACTTCTAGGGTTGAAGATTCCCAAAGAAAATGAAATAGAAGTTTTTAAATATCTTCGCAACTTTGTGTTAGGCAAGGAAGTGCACTTGAAATTCGATATAGATCCGGTGAAAGACAAGGATACTGTAGATGCATATGTATATTTAAAAAATAAGATCTTCATTAATAAATATTTAATACAATCAAGAATCGCTACAGTCGACAATACCGCTGATTTCAAATTAAAAACGAAGTTTCTAAAACTGGCAGGATGAAAATTGGCTAAAGAGTGGATTCTCAATAGTGTGATGAATCGCTTCCAGCTTAATTTCAAGCGTAACGTTGGAGCTGTGTCCGAAGCAATCAGGAAGTGTGCTCCTAATGCAATTGAAGAATGGGAAAAATATTATTTCGAAAATGTAAGGAATCGCGAACACATAGATGAGCTTGGTCGGAAACTATATGTTAAGATTACCGAAGTAATAGTGGCTGAAGTGGAAAATATTACTGAAAAAGATTGTATTGATTATATGATCAATATGGTAATTGGACGGACCTATGATGGGTACAAAACTGAGATCACTACAATATACGGACAATTAGAGCAATTGGTAGATAGGAAAATCGAGCCGGCACCAGATGAATGGGATAGATTATATAACGTGGATTTCTATTTAAAAATTGGTGACAAGTATATAGGTCTACAAATAAAACCCGCCAGCGATGTATCCCACATTTCTCAAATTTATAAGGAAAGGGAACTACAAGCTGAAACTCACAAACGATTTCAGCAGAAATATGGCGGTAAAGTTTTCTACGTAATTTCGATCAAAAAAGCGGGAAATAAAGTTATACAAAATTTGGAAGTTGTGGATGAAATAAAAAACGAAATAAAAAAATTGGAATCCTCTATGCAGTAATGCGCCGTCTTTGCATTCGCGCTTGTCCCATCCGGGCCAGCGTTTTATTTTTCCTAAGCGCAATTCCCTGAAATCCTGATAATTCTTAATTCCAATTTTAGCCAAGCCTGGAGCCTCCCGCATGAAAAAATTCCTGCCGCTCTTTGCCCTGCTCATTTCGGCCCTGGCCTGCGCGAGCTCCCACCCGGTCACGGTGGAGCCGAAAGAAATTAACGACACCCTGCTCAATCCCGGCCGGGGGTTCGCCACCACCCACATGTTCAACGACGGCTTGGGTGACAGGCTCCACCCCCAATGCACGGTAGTCCAGTTCCGCTGGTACTGGGACGAACTCGAGCCGGCGGAGGGGCAAATCCGTTTCGGCCTGATCGACAGCGTGCTCGAACGCTGCCGGGCCAACGGCCAGAAGCTCAACTTCCACGTGATGTGCCAGAACGGCGAACCGCGCGTGCCGAAATGGGTGAGGAAAGCCGGCGCCAAGGGCCAGACCTACCAGGACGACCGGAAAAACTGGCAGCCCTTCTACGACGACCCGGTGTTCCTGGAAAAGCACGCCGGCCTGATCCGCAGCCTGGGAGAACGCTACGACGGCCACCCGGACGTCGATTTCGTCGATATCGGCACTGTCGGCCGCTGGGGCGAATGGCACACCGGCGGCACCGGCATGGAGATGCCTCAGGCGGAAGTCCGCAAAAAGATCATCGACATCTATTTCGATTCGTTCCGCAAGACCCCCCTGGTAATGCTGATCGGCGGGGAGAGCGGCCTGGCCTACGCGATCGAGAAGGGCGCGGGCTGGCGCGCCGACTGCCTGGGCGATATGGGCGGATTCAACGACAACTGGAACCACATGAAGGATTTTTACCCGCAGGCGCTGGATTCAGCCAAGGCCAACGATGCCTGGAAACACGCGCCGGTGGTGTTCGAAACCTGCTGGACCATTGCTTTCTGGCACGAAAAGGGCTGGGACCTGGATTATATCCTGAGCGAGGCTCTGCGCTGGCACGTGTCCGTGCTCAACAACGGCAGCGAGTCGATCCCCGCGGACTGGTGGCCCAGGGTGGTGGAGTTCGAAAAGAAGATGGGCTACCGGCTGGCGCTGCGCAAGATCACCCATCCCTCCAGGATAAAAACCGGGGATGGTCTGCCGGTCGAAATGCTCTGGGAAAACCTCGGCGTGGCCCCGCCCTACCGTAGCTATATGCTGGCAGTCCAGTTGCTGAACCGGAAGACCCATGAGGCCCTGATTGCCTTAGCGGAAACGGACGTCCGGGCCTGGCTGCCCGGTGAAATTCCCCTGCAGGTCACGTTTAATCTCTCCGGCGGTAAGTTGGCCGGCGAATACGACCTGGGCCTGGCCCTGCTCGACCCGGACACCGGTAAACCGGCGATCCGGCTGGCGAACGAGGGGCGGGGGGAAGACGGCTGGTACTGGCTGAGTAAGGTGACAATCGACTGATCCGAGTGTAGCACTGGAAGAGGCGATGAAAACACTGAAAAGATTAGCGGCGGTGCTGGCAGGGGTGTTCCTGGTTGGCGCGCTGGCGGCCCTTTTTGCGCAAGCCGGTGGCAATCCGGCCCGCGGGGACATTAACGGCGACGGCCGGGTGAGCGTGGCGGACGTGCTGGCGCTGTTGCTGGCCGGCTCCCGCAATTCAAGCGACCCGGTTGCGGACTACAACGGCGATGGCGTCTACTCCCTGCAGGATGCGATCGACCTGCTGGCGGCCATAGTCTGGCTGCGCCAGGCCGTGCTCGACGTGGAAGTCGCGCCCGTGGAAACCGACGACTTTCTGGTTAACCCCGGCATGGGTTTCGTTTCCGTGCACAGCTTCAACAACTGGGTCCGCCAGCTCAAGCACCCGCTCTGCTCGATCGCCCAGTTCCGCTGGTACTGGGATGAAATCGAGCCGGCGGAGGGCCAGATCCGGTTCGATATAATCGACGATATGATCTCCCGGGCGCGGGCCAACGGCCAGAAGCTCATGTTCCGGATCATGTGCCAGGACGGGGAGGACCACATCCCGAAGTGGCTGCACGACCTGAGCCTCAGCGGCTGGAAGTACACGGACGGCTCCGCCGGCTGGCAGCCGGACTACGGCTCCCCCCTGTTCAAGGAAAAGCACGGCAACCTGATCCGGGCCCTGGCGGCCCGCTATGACGGCCACCCGGATATCGACCACGTGGATATCGGGTCGGTGGGCCGCTGGGGTGAATGGCACACCAGCGAAACCGGGCTGAACATGCCGGCCGATTCGGTGCGGACCTGGGCGGTGGACCTCTACCTGGAAAACTTCAAGAAAACTCCCCTGGTGATGCTGATCGGCGGGGAGAAGCAGCTCGAATACGCCGTGGCCCATCATACCGGCTGGCGCGCCGACTGCCTGGGCGACTACGGGATGTTCAGCTCCACCTGGAACCACATGGAGGATTACTACCAGCAGGCGCTGGATGCGGCTCGGGCCAACGACGCCTGGAAAGACGGGCCGGTGGTTTTCGAATCCTGCGGCACTATCGAAACCTGGTGGAAGGATGGATTCAGCCTGGACAAGATAATCTCCGAAAGCAACCGCTGGCACGGGTCGGTGGTGCACCTGGGCACGACGGACATGAAGGACATGCCCCAGGAATGGTACGACAAGACAGTCGAATGGGGCAAGAAAATGGGCTACCGTTTCGTGCCGACCCGGCTGGCCCATCAGTCCGCGGCCTACGCCGGCGGCCGCTTCACCCTGGAAATGGACTGGGAGAACCGCGGCGTGGCGCCAATCTACCTGCGCCATCGGTTGGCGGTCCGGTTCCTGAACGAGGCGACCGGGGACGAGGCGACAGTGGAAACCGATGCCGACATCACCGGCTGGCTGCCGGGGGAGACATCCTACCGCACCACGCTGACCGTTCCGGCCGGCCTGCCTGCCGGCGATTACGCACTCTGTATCGGCATGCTCGATCCCTACTACCGCACCCCCCGGATCAAGTTCCCGATCCAGGGGATCGACTCCGACGGCTGGTACAGGCTAAGCCGGGTGACAGTCAAATGAGCCGGCTCCTGGAGAGTTCCGCATGATGAGAGTTCTGGAAAAAACCCTTTTACTCCTGCTGCTGGCAGCGCTGCCGGCGCAGGCCGAGGAATCCCGCCCCATGCTCGAACAACTCGGAATCCGGATCGGCAGGCTGCCCCGGGGGCCGCTGAATGCAATCACCGATGTCGCCGGGGTAAAAGTCGGCCACAAGACGATTATCCGCGGCGACGGCATCCGCACCGGAGTGACTGTCATTCTGCCCCACGGCGGCAACCCGTTCCTGGAGAAAGTGCCGGGCGCGGTGGAAACGTTCAACGGTTTCGGCAAGCTCATCGGATCGACCCAGGTCAACGAGCTGGGCCGGATCGAGAGCCCGATTGTACTCACCAACACGCTCTGCGTGGCCCGCGCCGCCGATGCCGTGCTCACCTACCTGCTCAGCCTGCCCGGCATGGAAAAAGTGCAGTCGATCAATCCCCTGGTGGCGGAAAACAATGACGGCTACCTGAACGACATCGCCAGCCGGGCGGTCACAGAAAGCGACGTGCTGGAGGCCATCCGGTCGGCGGTGGAGGGGCCGG
>JAZDIG010000343.1:0-3817 GCA_043805105.1 Candidatus Glassiibacteriota bacterium
GTTTCGAGGCAGTTGTGGACCTGCACCTGGCAGTGAAGTTCGGTTTCTATCACGTGGGCGCTCGCCGCCAGAATCGTTTCCACCTTTTCCTTGTCGCCATTGCGCTGCCAGCTCACGTTGCCGCTTTCGGCGATCCGGGGCGCATCCGGCTTCATCGCGTCCTGTTCGGTCACCACGTAAGGCAGTTGCTGGTAGACGATCTTGATCAGGCCGCAGGCATCTTCCGCCACGTCCGGGCTGACCGCAGCCACCGCCGCTATCTCATCGCCCTGATAGCGGACCGTGTACTTGTTGAGGTCCAGTACGGCGGCCACGCCGGGAAGCTTGGCCGCGGCGGAAAGATCGATGTTCTTGACGTAGGCGTGAGGGTGAGGGCTGCGCAGAATCTTGCCGTAAAGCATGCCCGGCAGGATGATGTCGTATGAGAACTTGGCGGTTCCGGTGACCTTGGCCGGGCCATCGGTGCGCGGAACGTCCTTGCCGATATAGCGCATCTTTTCAGCAGGCATCCATTTAGCCATTGTCACCTACCTCCCTTCCCGGCCGCGAGGTCCAGGGCCGCATTGAAGATGTGCGGATGTGCTCCGCAACGGCAGATATTGCCGGCAAGGCCCCTTTTGATATCTTCGAGTGTGGGCTTGGGATTTTTTTCGAGCAGGTCGGCGAGGGCGACTTCGAAACCCGGAGTGCAGAAGCCGCACTGGTAGGCGTCGTGTTCGATGAACTTTTTCTGGACCGGGTGCAGATTACCCGGCTGGCCGAGACCCTCGATGGTGGTGATCTTCGCTCCATCGGCCTCGATCGCCAGCATCATGCAGGAATATACTATCCGGCCGTTGAGGATCACAGTGCAGGCGCCGCATTCACCGTGTCCGCAGACGAGCTTGGCCCCGGTCAACTGCAGCTTCTCGCGCAGAACCTCCAGCAGGACCTCCCGCGGCTCGACTTCCACCGTGTACTTCTTCCCATTGATCGTCATCGTGACCGCAGCCTTTTCGATATTCTCGCCTTTGGCCGCTGCCGGTTGAGCTGCTGCGGCATCGGCGGCCAGAATACCCTGGCCGATGGTCGCGGTGCCGATCAGGCCTGTTCCCATTCCCTTGAGGAATGTTCTGCGGTCCAGGCCTTTAACCGGCGGTGCTTTCTTGTTTCCACCTTTGCTCATGGGCCGCTCCCTGTTTTTGGGGGGATAATGGTGGTTAAATAATTGGAAACTGAGTTATCAGTCAGGCAGACTACCCTAAAAAGAATTCCAAGCCTTTATGTCTTAAGCCGACACCGGACACATTCTTCTACGATACGGATCGGCTGCGTAAGGCCATTCAGCCGATTTAAACCCGACCTGGATATATCGATTGCCGGCCAGATGAGGACCGGCTGGAGGGACGACTGTTTGGCTGGATCAGGGGCAGACACAAATCCCCCTGTAATCATATAGCTACAACTCTGATAACCATATGTCAAGCGAATATGTTACAAAAATGTTGCGGATTTGACCGGGCCGGTAATACTATCCGGAACCTTCCTCGGCGACTGACCGGCCGGTGATTTGTGGTTGCCTCGCGCCGGTTTATGTTTATATTCTATGCACCGTGCCTGACTGAACCGAAAGCCTTTCAGTCGTTCCTCGCTTACTAACCACCAACCCTAAGGGAGTTCTTTTATGAAATCCATGGATCGCCGAAAATTCTTAAGTAAGGCCGGGACCGGGGCGGCAGGACTTGCCATGGCCGGACCCTGGATTACATCGGGATTGGCGAAGGACAGCCCGAACGACCGGATCAGGGTGGCGGTCATGGGTATCCACGGCCGGGGCGGAGCCCATGCGGAAAATTTCGCCAAGATGAACAACGTGGAGGTGGCCCTGCTCTGCGACATCGATGAAAACCTGCTGCCCAAGGCCGTGGCGGACGTCGAGAAGATCCAGGGCAAGAAGCCGAGAACGGAAGTAGACATCCGCAAAGTGGTGGCAGACAAGGAAATCGACGTTCTTTCGGTCGCCAGTTGCAACCACTGGCACGCCCTGGCCTCGATCTGGGCCTGCCAGAACGGCAAGGACGTCTACGTCGAAAAGCCGGTTTCATACAGCATCCATGAAGGCCGCAAGATCGTCGAGGCGGCCCGCAAATACAAGCGGATTGTCCAGGCGGGCAGTCAGAACCGCACCAGTCCGGTGGTGATGGCGGCCATGGACTTCATTCACAGCGGAAAAATCGGCGACGTATACATGATCCGCATACCCTTCATCCGCCCCCGCGATACGATCGGACGAGGCAAAGTGACCGAAGTGCCCAAGGGCGTGCATTACAACCTCTGGCTGGGACCGGCTCCCTGGCGGCCGTTCATCGACAACCGGTTCCATTACAACTGGCACTGGTTCTGGGACACCGGCAACGGGGAGACCGGCAACAACGGGCCGCATTACATGGACATGGCCCGCTGGGCGCTGCAGAAGTACGAACATCCGCAGAAAATCCAGAGTATCGGCGGTTTCTACCAGTGGGACTGCGACCAGGAAACTCCCAACATCCAGACCTCGGTGATGGAATACGCCGATGGGAAGATCGTCCAGTTCGAGGTGCGCGGGCTGTACGACAACGGCGACCAGAACGGAATTTGGTTCCTGGGCACCGAGGGCTATCTGCATCTGGGGGGCAACAAGTGGAGCACCTTCTACGGCCGTAAGAACGAGCCTGGGGAATCAATGAGCAATGACCAGGCCAAATCCCGCTACGATATGCTCAATATCCGCGGAACCGGAGATGAATCGCATTTCGAAAACTTCATAAAGGCCGTCCGGTCCCGCAAGCACAAAGACCTCACCGCCGACATTCTCGAGGGGCACCTGGCCGCCTCGATGTGCCACCTCTGCAACATCGCCTACCGGGTGGGCCGGACTGTCTACTTCGACTCCGAAAGAGAAGCTTTTATCGGCGATGAAGAGGCGCAGAACCTGGTAAGCCGCGAGTATCGTTATCCGTTCGTAGTGCCGGAAGAAGTGTGAGGACGCAGGGAGAGCGATGAAGCTGGAATTCAAGGTCGAGCCGATTGGAATAATCCACAGCCCGTTCAGGCAGGAAGAGGGCACGCCGGTGCAGCCGGTGATGAGCGCCGGCGACCGGGGCTGGGTGGAGGTGTTCCCGGAGTTTACCGAAGGCCTGGCGGATCTGGAGCTTTTCGACCGGGTGTGGCTTTTATTCTGGTGCGACCGGGCGGGCGCTTGTTCGCTGACTGTCACACCCTATCTCGACGACAAGAGCCACGGCGTTTTCTCCACCCGCAGCCCGGCCCGGCCGAATTCGATCGGCATGAGCTGCGTGCGGCTGGTAAAAGTCGAAGGCACCCGGCTCGAAATCGAGCAGCTCGATATCCTGGACGGCACGCCGCTGTTGGATATCAAGCCCTATATTCCGAAATTTGATTCGTACGAGGTGGAGCGGGCCGGCTGGTACAAGGGCGAAATGCCGGAGGGCGTACGTGCGGTGAAGCGCTTTACGCGTTGACCGGACGGACCGGGAACTGTCCATTAATAAGGAATCGGACGTTTACGGAATAACGGCGTTTGGGCGTATGGCGGGCCGGCACGTTCATTGCGAACCTACGCCGGAGGGTTTCCCGAACCGGTGACTTTGGCAATGAACGTGCCGACCCGCCCCACCAGGGAGATCGCCCAAAAACCTTGATTTTTTCTCCGCGGCTGGTTAGCTTAAACCGTCCAAGGTTTGAAATCAGAAACACTTGCGCCCGTAGCTCAATTGGATAGAGCGTCTGACTACGGATCAGAAGGTTGGGGGTTCAATTCCTCTCGGGCGTACCA
>JAZDIG010000344.1:0-6205 GCA_043805105.1 Candidatus Glassiibacteriota bacterium
CGCCGGAGGAGTTGGACAGAGTTATGTCTAAAGCGATGAATTGATTCAAGCGTATTTGTTTCAACCACAGAAAAACATCCTGAAATAAGCTCCAGCCCCGGTCATCACCGAGATAATTTTGCATTAATCTTCCGCGTTTGATAAAATTATATCAGCTTATTATTCCCCTCCACGCAGACAGCCTGTCACTATCCTTCCCGGAGGTAACCGTGGCCAGAAGAATCAACCGACGTAAATTCATTGCCGGCTCCGCGATCGGAGTTTCCGGGGCCGGCCTGTTTTTGAGCTGCGAAGAAAAGGCCCTGGTGGAAAGGCCGCAGAAGTCCCTGGAACAGGAGCCGGTCAAGGGCTTGCAGACCGGCCGGATCGGCAGCCTCACGGTCAGCAGGCTGATCTGCGGCGGCAACCTGATCTCGGGCTACGCCCACGCCCGCGACCTGATCTACGTCTCCCCCCTGGTGCGACGCTACAACACCGATGACAAAATCATCGACACCCTCCAGCTCTGCGAGGAGAACGGGATCAACGCGGTGATCGCCGACCCCCGCGAACAGCCGATCCGGGTGTTCCAGAGGTACTGGAAGGAGCGGGGCGGCAAGATGCAGTGGATTTCCGAAAGCTACCCCAAGTCGGACGACGTCGGCTCCACGATCCGCACGGCGGTCGACGGCGGAGCTTCCGCGGTTTACGTGCAGGGCGCGGCCGGCGACAAGCTGGTGGCGGACGGCCAGGCCGAGGTGCTGGGCAAGGCGGTGGACTACATCCATAGCCAGGGCCTGCCGGCCGGGATCGGCGGCCACCGGCTGGAGGTGATCGTCGCCAGCGAAAAGGAGGGTTTCAAGCCCGATTTCTACATGAAAACCCTCAACAACGCCAAGTACTGGTCGGCCGTTCACCCCGAGCAGCACGACAACATCTGGGCCCTCGACCCGGAAGCCACTGTCGAGTTCATGAAAAGTGTCCAGGTACCCTGGATCGCGTTCAAGATCCTGGGCGCCGGGGCGATCCAGCCCAAAGAGGGCCTGCGCTACGTGTTCCAGAGCGGGGCCGATTTCGCCGTGGTGGGCATGTTCGACTGGCAGGTGCGGGACAACGTGGTTCTGGCCAAGGAAATCCTCGACCGGGACCTCGGCCGCGAGCGTCCCTGGCGGGCGTGAGGGGAGATTTCCGCAACGTTGGAGAAGGGCTACGGCCCGGTTCAGCACCATATAATCATTGTCAGGCTCAAGGCTGCGCCTGGAAAGGCGGAACTATGCTGACAACTAACTTTTTCCATCTGGATTGTACTCCGGTAATCCCTGAGTGCGGCTTTCAGTGCGGCAAGTGCATCCAGGAAATATTTTCTGTCATTAAGAAAATGCCCGGCGTGGCGGAAGTGACCGAAGGTAAACGTGGAGAGATTTCAGGGATCGTCGTCCAGTACGATTCCGAAGTAATCAGTACCGACGACCTGCTGAACGCGTTCCGGGGCCTGCCGACTTTCTACCAGGGATTTTTTGTCCCGGAGGTACTGGAAGCGTGACAGGGCGGATTGGTGAGCGGTGACCGCAGTTCGAGGCGGCTTTTGTTTGGAGCATCAACAGTACTGAGCAGGTTTGACCGGCGGGTGCAGGACAACGTGGTTCTGGCTGGGGAAATCCTCGGCCGGAACGCCAGCTGCGAACGGGCGTGGAGGGAAGAGAGGCAGTTAAATTGCAGCGACGGCTTGCTGCCATTCGGAGAAAGAAACTTATGCAAACGAACTTCTTGGAAGAATTAGTTGCTGAATGGTTCGAATACAAAGGCTACATCGTGAAACGAAATGAGCGCGTCGGGAGACTTGCAGCCGGCGGTTTCGAGGGTGAACTGGATGTTGTTGCATTCAACCCGATGACTAATCACCTTATCCATGTCGAAACTTCAACTGACGCGGATTCTTGGGCTATTAGGGAAAGAAGATTCAGGAATAAATTCCTATCTGGTAGTAATCACATCAAGAAATTATTTAATGGACTGCTCATTCCGAAGGAGATTGAGAAAAGGGCGATATTCGTCTTTGGTAGTAATAAGAATCACAAGACTATTGGTGGTGGCAAAGTGATTCCAGTTGTGGATTTCATTATAGAGATTATACGGGAACTTAAAAAGACACCATTTCTCAAACGAGTTGTACCTGAGAAGTATCCAATCCTTAGGGTTTTACAAATGATCACGGCATATCGCGAGAAGGTTGTGAAAGAATTGAGTGAGAAATAATTTTCGGGCAAGTGCATAAAAAGATAAACCGGTTCCGCCGCACTCCAACAGTGTAGTTCATTCCAATCGTTAGATCCGTCCCCCCACACTGTAAGACATCATCCAGTTCATCGCCCCATAAGCCACGGCCTTTTTTGAAGCAGTCTGCTATTCCCTGCCTTCCCCCCTCACACCCCCTCCATCGCGTCCCAGTACATCAGCTCGTAGCCCTGCAACAATCGAGCGGCGCGGACCACCAGAGAAGGCTCCACTCCCCGGGCCAGGCCGTGGTCGATCACCTCAAGCGAGTCCTGTTCGAAAGACGGCGGCGAACCGACGAACAGATCGAAAAAGGCCAGCTCTTCATCTTTGAAGCCGTACTTCGCCCGCAGGGCGAGGCCCATTCGAGCGCAGTTGGAGCCCCAGGCGGCGAAATTGACCAGGATCGCGGCGGCGAATTCGCAGGCGGAGCCGCGGGAGCCGAGCCAGGCCATGAAATGCGCGTAGGCAGCTCCTGCGGGCAATGGTTCATAGGCGGCCAGTTCGGCCTGGTCCATCCCCAGGGCCCCGGCAAATTTGAGGCAGGCATCGAACGCCGCGCTTTCGCCAGTCAGGATGCCAAGCAGGTACTCCCGGCCGGCTTGCGCTCCATGCCGGGAAATAAGCTGCGCCACGCTGGCCAGGTCGCTGCCGATAATGTAATACTGATGGCCGGCGAAACCCTTGAGCGAATCGCGGGACGCCTGCCCCGCCTCCACGGAAGCCACGTATGGGTGCCGGCGGACTTTAGCGTCCAGGGCCCCGAGTTCGGCCCGGATCTGACCGACTATCCGCCGGGCGTCAGGTTTTGACATAAGGCCGCTCCTTCAATGGAAATTGTAAACGTCCCGTTGACAGTGGGGACGATTTCGGACTAATAAATCAGGTGGAACAAACCTGGTCAAATCAAAGTTAAACATTAATAAGCCACAAATCAAACCGGCATTCCGTTCAACCACTGGCTATTTTCCTGAAACGCGCTGACATACAACAAGTTGATCCATACATGAGGGACGGAATCCGGTTCAGCGGCTCCAGTTGCATACTGATTGATAATTATTTCCCGAAGTGGCTGGAGCTGTTATATTAGTCGCAGTCCGGCAGAAGTCAGCGGTTCTGCTGTCAACTTTCTGCGGTATCCCTCGTCGTAATCTATTCTCTTGAATAATCAGGATACCCTATGTCTAAGAAGAGAGCTGTACTGTTGATAGTTTTACCGCTGCTGGCGGTGGCCGATTTTATCGTCCAGTCGCAGACGGCGGTCGAACACACCCGCTGGCGCCGTTATGCGGACTGGAGCTACGATGCCACCCGGAAGAGCACAGTGGGCCTCGCGCGCAGCGACGACCCCTCTCTGGGCCGGCCGGCGTCCCTGAGCGCGAATATCGATTACGATCAGGTGGCGGCGCTGGTCGAGAAGGCGCTGGAGCGGGCAGGGGGCCTGGATTCGGTTATCCCGGCCGGGGCCCGCAGGATCGTGATCAAGCCCAACATCGTCGAGCCGACAACCAACGGCGATGGGGTCAACACCGACTGGCGGGTGGTCAAGGCCCTGGTCCTGTATCTCCACCGGATCGATCCGCAGTTCGAGATCCGGGTGGCGGAGGCGGCTGGCGGCTGGGCCAAACCCGGCACTCCCTACGCTCCGGCCTGGTCATTGGCCAGCGGCGACGGCTACGCAGTCACCGGCTACCGCGACATGATCGAGGGCCTCAAGGCCGACCCCCTGTATCCCGACCTCGATATCGACTGGGTGGACCTGAACTACGATGACACGGTCCGGGTGGCGGTGCCCGAACCCCGCATGTCAGACGACCAGAGCTGTTTCTTCCTGCCGCGGACTATCGTGGAGGCAGATTTCATTATCAGCGCGCCGGTGCTCAAGGTGCACACTCCCTGTATCACCGTGGGACTCAAGAACTACGTGGGAGTGCTGCCGGGAATGGTGTACGGCTGGTCGAAAGACGCAGGCTACAACGGCAACCGGATCGGCCTGGACCACACGCCGGAACGTCTTTCGAAAAATTTCATCGATGTCGTCCGGACCGCCGGCTGCGATTTCGTGCTGGTGGATGGGATAGTGGGCAAGGAACGCTCCAAGAATATTTACGGGCTTTCCATACGGCGCAACCTGATAGTGGCCGGCCGGGACGTGGTGAGCGTGGATGCGGTCTGTTCCAGGCTGATGGACATCAACCCGGACGACGTGGAACACCTGACCCTGGCCGCCCTGGCCGGACTGGGACAGAACGACCTGGAGAAGATCGAAGTGGTGGGCGGAACCCTGGAGGCCAATACCGTGCCTTACATCAAGGCCACGAAGAGCATGAGTTCCCAATATGTAAATCAGAGCTATCCATATTACGGCCAGAGTAACCGCACCTGGACCCTGAACGGGCCGTATGCGGGCGCCGCCATGAACCAGGACCTGCTGCCAGGCGGAGAGGCGCAGGCCGAGCCACAGGCGGGGAAGGACGGCTGGAGCGAGGCGGTTTACTTTTTCGACGACCTGAACGATCCGGCCGGCTATTTCCAGAATGCCGCAGACTGTATCTACTATGCGTTCAGTTACCTCGAAGCTCCCGCGGACCGCAGCGCCAGGCTCTGGGCCGGTTCGGACAACGACATGAAAGTCTGGATCGGCGGGCAGCTGGTCTACGACTACCACAGCGGCGTCCGGGTCCACCGGCTGCCCAATTCGGTGGTGAACGTCCAGATCAAGGCAGGCTTCAATCCGGTGCTGGTCAAGCTGAAGCAAACGGCCGGAGTCTGCCGTTTCAGCCTCAATGTCTGCGAACCGGACACCGTCTCCCAATACGCCGGCAACCGGCTGGCCGGGGTGCGCTTCGCCGCCTCGACCGAACCCGCGCGGATAAACGGCGACTACGACGGCGACGGCCGGGTCACCGTCATGGACCTGCTGGCCATGCTGAAAATCCTGAAGACCAGGGACCAGGACAGCCTCTACGATTTAAACGCCGACGGCCGGGTGGACATTTTCGACCTGTTGGGGCTGCTGCGCCAGATCAGCCAGACAAAAAGCCAGCCATAAAGCTTAACGGGAGTTCGGCCCGCCCCCCCGGGACCGATTACCGGAGACGACAGCTTGGACCTGCTGGACCGTTTCAACACGGTTTTTTTCCGGACCTATACCTACCGTATCCTGGAAAATTTCTGGGAACTCCTCATCCAGCTCCTCCCCTATCTCTGTATCGGCATCCTGACAGTCGCAGTCCTGCAGCAGTACGTCGCCCGGATCCCGGCGCTGAAATGCCTTCGTTCGGACAGGCCGGCCAACATTATCGCCGGTGCGCTTATCGGCATGGCTGCCCCGCTATCGGTGTATCTGGCCATCCCGCTGTCGGCGGTGCTGATTTCCGCCGGTTTTCCGGCCGCCGTGGTCCTGGCTTTCCTGGTCGGCTGTCCGCTGATCGATCCGAACCTGCTCGTTCTGACCTATGGCGCGCTGGGTCCGGGGATGGCCCTGGCCCGGGCGGTGTCGTCGTTTGTCCTGGCGGCCGGCGCCGGGCTGCTCTACCGGAAAATCGGCGGCCGGCTTTCCCTGCGGCCCGAGGCGGGCCTGCTGGAAGAAATGCAGACCCGGACCGCCGGCCTTTACGGACGCTCGTTCGCGGTTTCCCTGCGCAGGCAGAGCGTTTTCATACTGAAGATATTCAGCGTGAGCCTGTTGATTTCGGCGGCACTCAAGGCCTTGGTGCCGCCGGAATTCATGAGGTCGCTGTTCGGCGGGCCGGGATACCATTCGATCCTGGTGGCAATCGCTTTAGGAGTGCCGTTTTATCAGTGCGGAGGGGCCTCGATTCCGGTCATGGAGGCCCTCTACGAACTTGGACTGAGCAAGGGCGCGGTCCTGGCGTTTTTTATTTCAGGCCCGGCCACCAAAATTTCCGCGCTCTATGCTTTCCGCGAGGGGTTCGGGATCAGGTTTCTG
>JAZDIG010000345.1:0-4249 GCA_043805105.1 Candidatus Glassiibacteriota bacterium
CGCCGGAGGAGTCCGCAACCACCACCCGCATGCCGGTCAGGCCCGCGCTGTCGGAACTGATCCCCTCGATCTTCCTGACCAGCGGCCGGCCCGGAGCCAGGTCTGCAGCCGCACGCAGTAATGTATCGGCGGCGGTTGCGACCAGGATTTTCGCACCGGCGATTTCCCGGTTGGCCGAAATACCCAGCTTGACCGCGCTCCTGGCGCCCGCGGGGTCAGGGCTCACTTCGAGGTTGAGGGCGAGGTCGCGGGTGGTGGTGACCAGCCCGCCGATCCCGGCCACAGGGAACCACCATTCGCTCCAGCCTTCAGTGGTGTGCGGCGGCAGCCATTCGTAGTGGCCGTCCCAGACATACCGGCCGCTCTGAATCTCGATGTACGGCCCGGCCTTGTCCGTGTACCCCCTCTCGATCTGCTCGGCCCGCCGGCTCTTGCCCCAGGTCCAGGTTTTCATGCCGGTGACCTCCCGCCGGTCGGCCCAGCGGAACGTCCCGTAGTCGGCATCGTGATCGTAAGCGCCCAGGAAGTTGTCGTAGATGTCGATCCCGAACACGCCCAGCATGTGGCGGTTGTTTTTATACCAGCTGAAGTCGATCCCGCCGTAGAGGGGCCAGTCCGCCACCTCGGCGGTGGTGTGGCCGATCGTGCGGGTCATCGGGTAGATAAAGCGCGTACCCTCGGCCGCCGGCACTCCGGCATTAACCCAGAACATGTAGGGCTGGCGGGAGTCATTGCGGTTATAGCAGAAGATCGTAACCTGCATGGCGGCCAGTCCGGGATAGAGCCTGACGCTGAAATTCACTTTCATCCGGTAGAACGGATCGATCTGGCTCAGCACCACCGACACGCTGCCGTCCGGGTGCCGAAGGACCTTGTCGAACCAGAACGGCTCGCCTTTCAGGGTGAGCGTGTGGTGATCGTAGGGGCCGGTGATTTCGAGGTTGCCCACCAGCCAGGCGCTGCGGGGATTGACACTGCTGAACTTGAGGACGTCGTTCTTGTAAAATACCTCGCGGCCGTTTACCTTGTCGTAGAGGCTGAAGATGCGGCCGCCCAGAGCGGGTATCACGGTCAGGCGAAGGTATTCGTTCTCCACGAAAATGGCGCGGCAAGATTGCGGGACCGGTCCGCCGGGCTTGTAAGGCCGCAGAAAGTTCGGATACGGGTACGTCCCCTCGACCGTCGAACTTTCGAACAGGGGCGGCTCCAGTTCGCGGCCGGAAAATTCGTAGGCCGGCACCTCCAGCGTGCCTTCATGGACGTCCACCCGAGGCGCGGCGGCCGGCAGACTGGAGCAGGTCGCGAGGAATGCTATCAAAAAAAACGTCGAAACAATGGCTCGATTCATACCGGTCCCCGAAGCTGTCTGATTGTTGTCCGGGCAGGCTGCCGATTTCGGAAAAAGTCGAATAAAAGAGCCAATTTAGCGAAAATCGGATTCGACTTCAAGTCGCATGGAACAGAGGAAATATATTATGGAAAAGGAATTGAGCTACGCGGTCTACGAAAGCCCGCTGGGTTGGCTGATCCTGACCCATTCCGGGGCCGGCCTGTCCCGGCTCGATCTTTCCCCCCACGGTCCCGACCGGGCGCGGGACTTTCAGCGGCAGGGCCTGGAAAAGAGATTCGGCCCGGTGCATCTGGTGCGTGATGAAACCCGGCTGAAAGAAGCCTTGGCCTGGCTCGACCGCTATTTCGACAACCCGCAGAAGAGCCTTCCCTATCGCGGTAAGTTCGATGCGGGCGGCACGGTTTTCCAGAGGAAGGTCTGGCTGCATCTGGCGCAAATCCCGTCCGGACACACCGAGACTTACGGCCAGGTGGCCCGAGAGGTGGGCCGGCCGGCGGCTTCCCGGGCGGTAGGCCAGGCCTGCGGCGCCAATCCGATTCCGCTGATCGTACCCTGCCACCGGGTGGTAGCGGCCGGCGGCGGGCTGGGCGGATTCGGCCTGGGGCTGGACCTCAAGCGGCGGATGCTGAAACTGGAAGGCCGGCGGCCAGGCAAATGAACTACCCCGTGGCAAGCCGCGAGGTATCATAAGGTCGATATTGATCATTCTTCGCCCCGCACCCACGGGCGACCAGCCGGTCGCCCCTACGACTGGCCCGGAAGTGCGGAATACCTCGGAGCAAGCTCCGAGGTATTCTTTCGATTAAACCAGGGAAAGGACAATGTCTGATATGACATCATCCCGGCTCAAAATGGCGCTCCTGTATCTGGCTTCGGCCCTGACAATAGCGGCGGTCCTGTCCGCTCAGCACGGCGGCCAGTCCGAAAACCCGGCCCGTTACGAAACAGCGGACCGCAACCAGTGGCAGATGCCGGAGAAAGTGGTCGAGGCGCTGGACCTGAAACCGGGCATGGTGGTAGCCGATATCGGCGCGGCGAGCGGCTATTTTTCGCGCCGCTTCAGCCCGGCGGTAGGACCCCGGGGCCGAGTGCTGGCGGTGGACATCGATGGCGAGGCCCTGGCCTGGCTGGCTCGGCAGGCCGGCGAACAGGGGCTGGCCAATCTCGACACCCTGCACGCCCTGCCGGACGATCCCCGGCTGCCGGAGAAGGGGGTCGATCTGGTTTTCATGTGCAATACCCTGCACCACCTTCCGGACCGCCCCGCCTACCTGCGGCGGCTCAGGCAATCACTTACCGCCAATGGCCGGGTGGCGATCGTCGATTTTTTCAAGAAGGCCCTGCCGGTAGGGCCCAGCTCCCCGGAGCATAAGCTTTCACGCGAGGAAGCGATAGCCGCTTTCACCACCGCCGGATATACAATCGACCGGGAATTCGATTTCCTCGCCTACCAGTACTTTTTCATTGCCCGGCCGGAATAAATGGAGCCGGCTCAGGCGTAAGGGTCTTCCACGATCCCGGGCAGAGTGTCGGCGCGCACCACCACCCGGCCGCCGAATCGGCCCGCCACGATCCCGTGCTTGCCCTCTTCGATCCAGCGCCTGACCGTGGACTTGGATACCGGCACCGGCAGCCTCGCGACACTCTCGGCGATCGTGATCCATTCGGCGTCTTTCCTGACTGACCCGCTCATGGTTCCTCCATTGACTCCCTGGTTTGGCTCACCATCTGAACGCTAAGCCTTGAAAACCGACCGTTCCGCCGCCGGCTCCAGCTCAAAGGCGATTCGTCCGGCTCGAACGGTTCGAAGGAAAAAAACGAGCAAAAACTTGACATCCGCGCCATTCTCTGATAAGCTAATGACAGGTTCAGGAATTCTAATTTTTATTACGTATCGTGCGATAATTTTGAGTTCACCCTCCTTCCATTTTTTATCAATGCACGCAATTTCAATAAGTTACAAAATAATAAGCGAGCTTAATCACATAATTCGTAAGTAATATTAGTATATTCCTTACTATTTGTCAAGATATTCGTATTTTCCCGGGCGATATTTCGTGCTCCGCACCAGGAGCGATCCTTGCCGTCGAACAAATCCCTACAGACTAAAGTTCAGGGGCTGGGTGAAGCCCAGCGGCGCTTTTCTCTCCTGATCAAGGTGATGAAAGACCGCTACCTCGCCGCCGGGTACGAACTGGACGATGTGCACCTGGCCGAAATCCTGGGAGTGCACGACGGTGTGCTGCGCAAGGGCAAGTCCAGCAGTGTATCGCCGGCGCTGGTCCGGGCGGTGGGCGATATCTGGAACGTCGACTTGAACTGGCTGTTGCTGGGCGAGGGTGAGGAGCCAGGAAAAAGCGGTCCGCCCCACGGTATCGAAAGGCTTTCCGCCGAAACCAGGGTGGGACGCGGCAGATGGGACGAGCACAAGGTGCGACGTCTCCTGGCCGAAAAAAATCTCAGCCAGCGCAGCCTGGCCCGCCTGCTCGCCACCGATCCCCAACGGGCCGGTAACCTGGTGCGCGGCACGCTGCGCGATCCGGAACTCAGGAGGAAGCTGGCGGCTATTCTCGAAGTGGACCCGGAGTCTCTTTTTCTGGTGTCCCGTACTACTGCCGAGCACCGGTTAGCCGGTCCGGGCCGGCGCGGAGAAGGTCGTCTGTTTACGGCCGGGGCAGTCCGGCGGGCTCTCGAAACGCTGATCAGCCGGCACCTGGACGAGGCGCTCACCGGCCAGGCCGGCCGCTCCCCCGGCCCCGCCCGTTTCGAATCCACCCGGATTCGCCTGGAAATACCTCCGGCGCCGGCCGATCTTTCCGAGAGCGAGCGGCTGCGCTACAACCACAACCGCGAAGTGCTCGAGCGCTGGAGCCGGACCCAGGAGGCGTTCGAGGTGCC